>DASWKD010000303.1:0-5247 GCA_036396815.1 Actinomycetota bacterium
CGGTGTTCGTCCAGCTGTCCGTCGATGCCGGCCTTGACAAGCTGGTGGAGGTTGGCCACCGGATGGGGATCAAGAGCCCGCTGAACGCGTTCTGCTCGCTGACGCTCGGAACGAGCGAAGTGACCCCTCTGGAGATGGCCAACGTGTTCCAGACCGTGGCCAACGAGGGGAAGCGGTGCGAGCCGTACGCCATCGCCCGCATCGAGGATCGGGACGGGAAGGAGTTCTTCAAGCAGGGGAAGGACAACTGCCGGCAGGCCATCGACAAGAAGATCGCCATCACGGTGGTCAACATGCTCAAGCAGGTCACGTCGGCCGGCACCGGGACGGCCGCGGCCCTGGCCGAGTGGGCGGAGTTCGGGAAGACCGGTTCGACCAACGACCTCAAGGACGCCACGTTCGGGGGGTGCACGCGCCAGGTGTGCTCGTTCGTGTGGGTGGGCCATCAGAAGGCGCTGATCCCCATGACCAACGTCCACGGCCGGCGGGTGTTCGGCGGGACCTTCCCGGCGGAGATCTGGCACGACTTCATGCAGTTCGCCATGAAGGGGAAGAAGGCCCTCGACTGGCCGCCGGCGCCGAAGCCCGAGTCGGCCACCGTGCCCGACGTCCTGGGCAAGACCGAGGAGGAGGCCATGGAGATCCTGGCCGAGGCCGGGTTCACGGCCAAGGCCAAGGAGGTGCCGTCGCTGGAGTACGACCCCGGACAGGTGGCCCGGCAGAACCCGGGCGGCGGCTCCAAGGTCACCGCGGGGAGCCTGGTCAACATCGGCATCAGCAACGGGAAGACGCCGCGCAGCAAGGTGCCCGACGTTCGGGGGCTGTCCGAGGGACAGGCCACCAGCCGTCTGAAGAAGGCGGGCTTCCTGGTCAAGGTGCAGAAGAAGGAGGCCGCCAACCCGGGCCTGCACGGGAAGGTCGCGTCTCAGGCGCCGGGTCCCGGGGTGAAGGCCAAGGAAGGCTCGACGGTGACCATCACGGTGTGGGAGTTCACCGAGCCGTCGCCCAGTCCTTCGCCCTCGCCCAGCCCCTAGCCGCCCAGGCGCTCCCGGACCATCCGGTTGACCACCGTCCCGTCCACGCGCCCCCTGGCCTTGCCCATCACGTAGCCCATGACCTTGCCCAGGTCGCCCGGGCCCTCGGCGCGGGTGGACGCGATGGCCTCGTCCACCAGGGCGGTCGCCTCCTCGTCCGAGAGCCCCTGGGGCAGGTACGCCTCCAGGACGGCCTGCTCCTCCCGCTCCTTCCGGGCCAGCTCGGGGCGCCCCCCACCGTCGAAGGCCTCGGCCGACTCCTTGCGCTGCTTCACCTGGCGGGCGGCTACCTCGATCAGCTCGTCGTCGGTCAGCTCGCGGCGGAGCTCGACCTCCCGGTTCTTCACCGCCGCGGCCAGCATGCGGAGGGCCCCCAGGCGAACCTTCTCCCCCGCCTTCAGGGCCTCCTTCATCTCGCGTTCGAGTCGCTGCTTGAGGTCGCCCATTATCATCGCCTCCTGATGCTGGTCCGGATCCTGCTCGTCCTGGTCGCGGTCGGCGTGGCTGTGGCGGCCTACGCCGTGTTCGTCGAGCGCCGCTGGTACCGTCTGCGACGGTACCGCCTGGACATCCTACCGGGGGACGGGCTCCGGTCCCTCAGCGTGCTCCACCTCTCGGATCTCCACATGGTCCGGGGAGATGGCAAGAAGCGGCGGTTCCTGGCCGGGCTTCCTCAGGCCGACGTGACCATCATCACCGGCGACCTGGTCGGCGAGCCGCAAGCCGTGGAGGAGGTGGTGCGGGCCCTGGGTCCGGTCCGCGGCCGGATCGCCTCGCTGTTCGTCCTGGGCTCGAACGACCTGTGGGCCCCTCAGCCCATGAACTACCTGCGGTACTTCTTCCCCCGGCGCCGGATCAGCCGCAAGCCCAAGGTGGTGGGCCGGGGCCGGGATCTGGTGCGCCTGATGGAGGCCGAAGGCTGGGTCCATCTCCGGAACCGCAAGCACGCCCTGGATGGCCTGCCGGTCGAGGTGGTGGGCTTGGACGATCCCCACATCCACCGGAGCGACCTGCGGGCCGCGCCCCGGGAAGCCGGAAGGACGTTCGGGCTGGCGGTGGTGCACTCCCCGGACCCGGCCCCCGAGCTGGTGGCGCTGGGCTACGACCTGGTGGTGTCCGGTCACACGCACGGCGGCCAGGTGAACCTGCCGTTCCTCGGGGCCCTGGTCACCAACTGCTCGATCCCGCCCCGGATGGCCCGGGGGCTGTTCCGGCTGGGCCACGGTTTCCTGCACGTCTCCCCGGGCCTGGGCACGGGCAAGTACGCGCCGTTCCGGCTGTTCTGCCCGCCGGAGGCCACGCTCCTGGAGCTGGCCCCTCCGTCCTGAGTCAGCCGGCCCGGACGTCCAGCGAGACCTCGACGGGGCGCTTCGCGGCGTCGCACACGGGGCAGTGGGCCACGCCCCAGTCGATGATCTCGCGGAGGGTGGCCTGATCCACGCCGGGGGCGGAGACCTCCACCCGGACCCGGATCGCGTAGGGGCCGGCGGGCACCGAGGGGTCGACGCCCAGGATCCCCCGGTCGTCGGACTCGCTGTCCACCACGACCTCCAGGCGCTCCAGGGTGACCCCCTGCTGCGCGGCCCGCATGGCGATCAGCGTGGCGTTGCACGAGGCCAGCGCGGCCCGGAACAACCAGCCGGCGCTGGGCGCCGAGTTCGCGCCGCCCACGCTCTCGGCCATGTCCGTGGCCAGCGGGGGGCCAACGGGGCTCTCGATCGTGCACCTCAGGCCCTCTCCCAGCACGGCACGAGCTTCCGAGTCCGTGTACCGCCCCTCCTCCGGATGTCCGTTCAGGTATCCGATGGCCCCCTCGATGGCCTGCTTGATGTCGCTCATCCCGCTCCTTCCGTGATCCGCGCGTAGATGGCCTCGTAGCCCGAGACCATGGCGTCCTTGGAGAACCGCTCCTCCACCCTCCGGCGGCCGGCCTTGGGGTCCAGATCCCCGATCCGCTTCAGCGCCTCGGAGGCGGCTTCCGCATAGCCATCCACCGGGACGATGAACCCGGTCTCGCCCTCGGCCACCACCTCCGGGACTGAGCCCCGCGGGGTGGCGATGACCGGCGTGCCGCAGGCCATGGCCTCCGTCATGACCAGGCCGAAGGGCTCCTCCCAGTCGATCGGGAACAGGACAGCCCGGGCCCGGGACAGCAGGTCGGCCTTCTCCTCGAAGCTCACCTCGCCGAGGACCGTGGCGTCGGCGGGCAGGGCGGGCATGACCTCCTCATCCCAGTGGCGGCGCTCCTCCTCCTGGGCCACCTTCACCGCGATGACCAGTGGCAGCCCGCTGGCCCGGGCGGCCTGGACGGCCCGCAGGGCCCCCTTGTCCGGATTGGCCCGGCCCAGGAACAGAAGGAAGTCCTCCTTCCGCTCGCGGAACGGGTACCGGGCCACGTCGATCCCGTTGTAGACCACGCCCCCGTACCGGAGGTCCGGCATCAGCGAGCGCTGCCGTTCGCTGATGGCCACGAACCACAGCTTGTCGGCCACACGCTCGTACAGGGCGCGCATCTCGGGGGTGAACGAGCCGTGCAGCGTGTGGACCACCGGGACATCGACCAGGCTGGCCGCCACCAGCCCGGACCACACCGTGTGCTCGTGGATCACGTCGAAGCGGGAGACATCACGGTACACGTGGAGGGACTGCACGGCGTCGTGCCAGATCGAGTTGATGTGATCGGGTCCGGGAGCCTCGGCGAAGACGTACTCCAGCCGGGCCTTCGTTGTGGAATCGCCGGTGGCGAACAGGGTCACGTCGTGGCCCCGGTCGGTGAGGCCGTCGGCCAGCAGGGAGACCACCCACTCGATCCCACCGTATCCCTTGGGAGGGACGGCCAGCCACGGGGGGGACACCTGGGCGATCCTCACGGGTCCCAGCCTACCCGGGCGGCCTGCTCCCGTGCCGTGCGTGGGGACATCCGGCCGAGGGAGTATCCTACGAGGGAGCGAGCTCCCCGGGAGGTGGAGGACCGACGTCAACCGAGAGGATCCTGGCCGGTGACGTCCTCGCTCAGATCGACGACATCGGCCGGGCCGACATCCTGGTCGGCATCCCCTCCTTCAACAACGCCGAGACGATCGGCTACGTGATCACCGCGGTGGAGGCCGGCCTCCGCAAGCACTTCCCCGACCACGACGCGGTGATCTGCGTCTCCGACGGTGGATCGGAGGACGGGACCCCGGACGTGGCCAGGTACGCGGGCGTGGGTGACGACCACGAGATCCTGCTGGTGGACAAGGGCACCCCTATCCCTCGCAAGATCGTGTTCCCCTACCGGGGCACGGCCGGCAAAGGGAGCGCGTTCCGGTCGATCTTCGACGTGGCCGTGGCTCTCGACGTCCGGGCCTGCGCGGTGGTGGACTCGGACCTGCGGAGCATCACGCCGCACTGGCTGGACCGCCTGCTGGGACCCATCATCAGCAGCGGCTTCGGGTTCGTGGCGCCCGTGTACTCCCGGCACAAGTTCGACGGCACGATCACGAACTCGTTCGCCTATCCGCTGACCACGGCCCTGTACGGCGAGCGGATCCGGCAGCCGATCGGCGGCGAGTTCGGGTTCTCCGGCGATCTGGCCCGCAAGTACTCCTCGCAGGAGGACGTGTGGGAGTCGGACGTGGCCCGGTTCGGCATCGACATCTGGATGACCACCGTGGCCGTGGTGGAGGGGTTCCGGACCGGCCAGGCCATCCTGGGCGCGAAGATCCACGACCCCAAGGATCCGGGGAAGGACCTGGGCCCGATGTTCCGGCAGGTGGTGGGCAGCCTGTTCGCCCTGGCCGGCCGGTACGAGGACCGGTGGCAGGACGTGGACGAGGTCAGCGTGCCGCCCACGTTCGGCTTCCGAGCCGCGTACTCGGCCGAGCCGATCCAGGTCTCCGTGCCCCGCCTGACCTGGAAGTTCGTGGAGGGCTACGTGAAGCACCACGAGACGTGGCGGCGGATCCTGTCGGCGGAGTCCTTCGCCGGCGTGGAGCACGCTGTGGCCGACGCGGCGGAGAACACCCGGGGCCTCGTGCTTGATGAAGAGACATGGACGATGATCGTGTACGACTACCTCATCGAATACAACGCTCGGGAGATGGACCCCGCGGACCTGATCGGCTCCCTGATCCCCCTGTACTTCGCGCGGACCGGCACGTTCGTCCAGGACGTGTGGACCGACAGCTACGAAGAGGCCGAGGCCAAGGTGGAGCGAGCCGTGGATCTGGCC
>DASWKD010000304.1:0-1816 GCA_036396815.1 Actinomycetota bacterium
GGAGGCCCGTTGAACGGTGGCCGGCCGGCCAGCATCTCGTAGGCAACCACACCAAGCGAGTAGAGGTCGCTCCGGATGTCGATCGGCTCCCCGCTGGCCTGCTCGGGGCTCATGTAGGCCGGCGTCCCCATCGCCACCCCGGGGCCGGTGTTGCCACCTTCGCCCTCCAGGATCCGCGCCACGCCGAAATCGGTCAGCAACGCCCGGGGTCCGGAGCCCTCCAGCAGGATGTTCTCGGGCTTGACGTCGCGGTGGACCACGCCCGCCTCGGCGGCCGCCTCCAGGGCCGACGCGATGTCGGCGGTGATCCGGGCCGCCAGCGCGGCCGGCAACCGGGGCTCCTGGATCAGGCGCTGGCGAAGGCTCGGCCCCGCCACGAAGTCCATTACGTAGTACACCAGCCCGCCGGCCTCGCCGGCGGCATGCACCGGCACGATGCACGGGTGTCGGAGCCGGGCGATGATCCGGGCCTCGGAGAGGAACCGGGCCACCACCGCCCGGTGGCCGATCAGGTCGGGGTTCAGGATCTTGACGGCGACGTCGCGCTGCAGGGTCAGGTCGGTGGCCCGGAACACCATGCCCATGCCGCCACGACCGACCTCCTCCCCCAAACGGTACTGGGGGCCCAGGGCGTGCGCGAGCACGCCCACCAGGTCGGGGGGAAGAGGCAGCTGGTCGCTCACGGCACCACGCAGGTCCGGGTCATCGGAGGTCCTCAGGAACCCATGGAGACGTTTGAGTCGCCCCGAACAGGACGGACCGGTCCCCGGGACTACATCCGGTGGGATGCCGGATGCGGGGGAATCGTTGCTCGGCGGGGTTGAGTCAGGGATGAGCAGGGCAGGGCATGATCAGGGTGACCCTGGCCAGGAGCAGGCATGCCCCAGGACCCCGAGCGGGAGTGGACCATCGTCACGGTCGCGGCCGTGGTACCCCCCCGCGACCGCGGCCGGCTGGAGGCCGCGGGGAGCGGCTGCTTCAGCGTGGTCCATCGGGATACGGTGGGCGAGGCCGCCCGGGTGGTGCGCGAGCGGCCGGTAGACGCCGTGCTCGTATCGGTACACGACTTCGCCGAAGGGCAGGTGGAGGCGGTGGGCCGGCTGGTCCGGAGCTTCCCGGGCATCCCCACGGTGGCCCTGGTGTCCCGCCACGATTCCACCGCCACCGAGATGGTCCTGCGGCTCGGTGCCACCGGGGTGCGCCAGGTGGTGGACGTGACCTCCCCGGCGGGATGGGCGCACCTGCGCCAGTTGCTGGCTGAACCCGCCACCCGGGCCGCCGCCCGGATCCTGGCCCCGCTGTTGGAGGCGATGCCCGATCTGACCCCGGATGCCCGGCTCTTTCTCGAGGCGATGGTCCGGCTGGCCCCGTCCACCCCGGCGGTGCGCACCGTGGCCCGCCGCCTGGGCATCAGCTGCAGCACCCTGATGAGCCGCTTCCAACGGGCCGACCTTCCCAGCCCCAAGAACTACCTGGCCGCCATCCGCCTGCTGCACGTCAGTCAACTGCTGGACGGCGGCGGCCTCTCGGTCTGCGACGTGGCCTACCGCCTGGAGTACTCGTCGCCCCAGAGCCTCTCCCGCCACCTCCGGGTGTCACTCGGCATCACCGCCACCGAATTCCGGCGACGATTCTCGTTTGAGACGGCGATGGGGCGGTTCCTGGACGTGATGATCCGTCCCTACCTCGCCAATTGGCAGGGATTCCACCCGCTTGCCATGACGGCGTGGGAGCGAAAGGCGAGAGGGGAGACGGGAGAGGCGAGCAGCAAGCGGTAAGCGGTGAGAGGGAAAGACATGAGGGGCGGCCTCCCAGC
>DASWKD010000305.1:0-2970 GCA_036396815.1 Actinomycetota bacterium
CGGGCGCTGTCCCGGGCCGCGCTGGCCTCGGCAGAGGCCACGTTGGTGAAGGCCCGGGCCCTGGCCGAGGAAGACCCCTGGCTGGTCATGGGCATCGACGAGCGATTGCTGGAGACGCTGTCCCTGTCGGGTCGGGCCGACCGCCTCCGGGAGGTGGGCGACCGCCTGGAGCGGTTCTGGGACCGGGAGGACCGCCAGCGCTTCGCCGAGCAGATCCCTCGGCGTCTGGTCCCCATCGAGCTTCGCCTGGCCCGCGGCCTGGCCAACGCCGGGGACTGGTCCGCAGCCCGGGCCCACCTGGCCCGAGCCCGTGCGCTCCTCGAGCCGAGAGAGACCGTGTCCGGGTTCTCGTTCCAGGGTAAGGAGATGGTCCCCCGGGTGGCGGCCTTCGCTGCTCACGCCGCGCTGGCCGAGGGCGACCCTGAGGAGGCGGAGCGGCTGGCCCGGCAGGCCGAGGAGGAGGCCACCGCCCTGGGCCTCCGGGAGGTGGCCTGCGAAGCGCTCGATGCCCGGGGCCGCGCGGCCCTGGATCGCGGAAACCTCGATGGCGCCGCCGAGGCGTTCGACCGGGAGGCCGGGGTCGCCGGGGAGGACCTCTCCCTGTGGGGAGCGCGGGCCCGCCTCGGCCTGGGCACCATCGACGGGTGCCGGACCGGCGATCCCGATCGCCTGATCGCGGCCCTGGCCCTCCTGGAAGGCACCGAGGCGGTCTCCCTCCAGGTCCGGGTGGAGGTCGAGCTGGGCCGGGTGAAGGCGGCCCGCCTGGACCTCGGGGAGGCTGATGACATCCTGGGGGCCGCCGTGGAGCGGTGCGGGCGGTTCGGCATCGGCCTGCTCCCCGCCGCGCTGGCCGCCCGGGCCACGGTGGCCGCGCTGTCCGGCCGGGAAGCGGATGCGGACCACCTGGCCCGGGAGGCCCTGGGGCAGACCGAGGAACCCCTTCCCACCGCCGACGCTCTGGCGGCCAGGGGCGTGGCCGCGCTGGTCGCAGGTCGCCGTTCCGACGCGGTGGAGCAGATGGGGCTGGCCGTTGAGCAGGTCCTCCGGGCCCGCCCCGCCGAGCCTCGCGGCTACCCCGGCCTGTACTCGCTCCTGGCCGGAGGCGGCGCCGTGGATGGGGTCAGGGCCACACCCCACGCCGCGCACGCCGTGACCGAAGGGTGCCTGGCGCTGTCCCGATGGATCGCAGGGGGAGGTTCGGTGGACTGGCCCCAGGAGGTGGAACGGGCGCTGGCTCCCTTCCCGTGGGAACGGAACGTGGGGCGGCTCATCGCTGCGGAGGCGGGTGTCGGGGCGGGCTGGGGGGATCCGGCCGGATGGGCGCGGGAGGCCCTCCTGTTCTTCGAGGAGGCGGGCCACGTGGGCCTGGCCGGGGCCTGCAAGCGGGTCCTTCGCCGGGCGGGCGTCCCGGTGCCCCGCCGGGGAAGGGGATCCTCCGAGGTGCCGGAAGCCCTCCGGCGATCGGGAGTGACCAGCCGTGAGATGGACATCCTGACGCTGGTGGCCCAGGGGCTCAGCAACGCGGCCATCGCCGAGCGGCTGTACCTGTCGACGCGCACCGTGGAGAGCCACGTGTCCAGCCTGCTCCGCAAGACCGGCGTCGAGAACCGGGAGGGGCTGGCCACGCTCGTGGCCGAGGCCTGAAACGGGCGTATCATCCTGCCAGGGAGGAGCCCATGGATTCGTTCATGGTCATCAACCGGCATGGGCCCGAGGAGTGTGAGTCGCTGATGCCGGGTCTGGAACGGCCTCCGGAGCACCTCCGGGGCAAGCCCTTCTGGTGCCCCTGCCCCCACGGGGAACATTCCTTCTACATGGTTGTCGAGGGCGAGACGGCCGAGGACGTCATCCAGGGCCTGCCCGTGGAGTGGCGCCCGGGCACCCGGGCCATCCAGCTCGACGTCTTCAACCTCTGACCCGCTCCTGGCCCCGGGTTCCCTCGCGCTAACTCCGTGCCCTCCACGGATGACCGAGGCCGTCCCTGCTCGCATCCTCGACCCATGAGAACTGTGGGATGCGCCTGCGGGTACCGGGCCAGGGGATCGGACGATCCCCAGCTCCGGTCCCTGATTCGCGCTCACGCCGGCGCCGCCCACCCGGAGCTCGACATCAGCGAGGAGCTCGTGTGGGCCTGGGTGGCGCACGGGGCGGCGGTCCAGCCGCTGGATCCTGAGAAGGGGGTGATGCCCGGCGAGCGAACGGCACCAGCAAGGGATGGATGAGTCGGACGGAGAGGAAGGAGAGCAGACATGCCTACGTACCTGATCGAGACGCCGCACACGGAAGAGGAGTGCCGGATCGCGGGGGAGGAGTGGCTGACCATGGTCCACTCCCGCAAGCAGGAGATCTTCGATGCCACCTACGCGGGCTGCGAGTCGGGGGTGCACGACGCGTGGGTCGTGGCGGAGTTTCCCGACGAGGCACAAGCCTGGGAGGTGATCCCCCCCACCGAGCGGCCCAGGGCGAGAGTGGTGGAGGTCAAGCAGTACACGTTCGACGAGATGGTCAAGGCCCACAGCAGCTGAACGGAAGGAGGAGAGAGATGACCGAGGCATACATCAACCTCCCGGGCGAGGGAGAGTCGTACTGGGCGGTCGGAGCCAAGGGCACGATCAAGGGCCCCAGCGTCTACGAGCTGGAGAACCCGGGGGGGTGGGAGGTGCCCCTTCACGTCCACGACGAGGAGGACGAGGTGCACTACTACCTGGAGGGAGAGGTCGAGGTCACCTGCGGTGACGAGACGTTCAAGGGGCAGCCCGGCTCCCTGATGTTCCTGCCCAGGGGGATCCCACACGCCCTGCGGTTCACGGACGCCGGGCCGGGACGGTGGCTGTGGATCTCACCGCGCAACCGCGACGGCCTGTTCCGGGAGGCCGGGGTCCCCACCAGCCAGCCAGAGCCGGCGGAGGAGGACCTGAACATGGAGGCCATCATCGGGGTGTTCGAGAAGAACGGGATGCGCTTCCTGGA
>DASWKD010000306.1:0-4191 GCA_036396815.1 Actinomycetota bacterium
TGATCTACACGCCGAACCTGGGGGCCGAGGGGTACCCCGACGACCGGATCATCGCCGTGGACCTGGACAACGGCGTGACCCGGGTCCTGAACTCCGACTACTTCGGGGAGTCGAAGAAGGGCGGCCTCCGGATGTGGAACAAGATCGTGTACGACCGCGGTGGCCTGTCGCTGCACGCCGGGTGCAAGGTCATCCCCACGTCCGACGGGGAGAAGGTGTTCCTGATCATCGGGCTGTCTGGGACGGGCAAGACCACCACCACGTTCACCACCCAGAACGACTCGCTCCCGGTCCAGGACGACTTCGTAGCCCTGATGCCGGGCGGGAAGGTGTACGGGACGGAGAACGGGTGCTTCGCCAAGACGTTCTCGCTGGACCCCGACTTCGAGCCCAGCATCTACAACGCGGTGATCCAGCCGGAGTCGTACCTGGAGAACGTGTACCAGGACCAGGACGGCAACGTGAACTTCTTCGAGACCAGCTACACGAAGAACGGACGCGCGGTGTTCGGCATGGACTCGCTGGGGCGGTGGCAGGACCCGGCGGGCGTGGGCACCGTGGACCACCTGCTGATCCTGAACTGGAACGAGAACATCATCCCGGCCGTGGCCAAGCTGACCCGGGCCCAGGCCGCGGCGTACTTCATGCTCGGGGAGACCACGGGGACCAGCGCGGGCGGGAAGGCCGAGGAGGGCAAGTTTCTCCGCGTGCCGGGGACCAACCCGTTCTTCCCCCTCCGCCACGACCAGCAGGGCAACCGGATCCTGGACCTCCTGGACTCGCACCCCATCGACGTGTTCCTGCTGAACACCGGGCGGGTGGGCGGCAAGGAGGACGACGACCGGTCGAAGAAGGTGAAGATTCCGCACTCGTCCGCTGTGGTGAAGGCCATCGCCGAGGGCACCATCACCTGGGCCGACGACCCGGACTTCGGCTACCAGGTGGCGAAGGCGGCGCCCGGCCTCGACGACCGGGACCTGCTCCAGCCCCGGACCATGTACGAGGCCCAGGGCCGCAGGGACGAGTACGAGGCCTTCGTGGACCGCTTCAAGGGCGAGCGCGTGGACTTCCTCAAGCAGTTCCCCGGCCTGGAGGAAGACATCATCAAGGCCGTCGGCTGAGCTCGAGCTCCTCGGGCTCCTCCATCAGGGCAAGCATCTCGATGGCCGGGGGCCCCAGCGGGGCTCCCGCCGCGCGGGGCCGGGCGGTCCGGGGAATCATCCAGCCGATCGCGGCCCCCACGATGAATAACCCGGCCCCTGCCGGCCACAGCCATGTCGATCGCTTCTGGGCCTCTGTGAGCCGACGGCGGAGCGTGGCCGCCCGTTCGGCCAGGGCATCGACCTGCCTTCGGAGGGACCCCTCGGTGGACGCGGCTCGCCGCTCCCCCACCTCGATCGCCCCCTGGGCGCGAGCCAACCGGTCCCGCAGGCTCTCGAGCTTCCAGCGCGCCCGTTCAAGCTGGGGTCGCAGCTCCGCCTCGACCGCCGAGGCGAAGACCGGGAGGATGGTGGTGTCCACGTCGCCCAGCCGCCGGGTGCACGGACGGTTGCAGATGGCCACCTCATACTCCCCGGGCTCGGACGGTGCGGTGAACCTGGTGCGCGTTCCCCGGGTCCAGGTTCCGTCGGGGAGCTGGATGAGCCGCACGGGCTCCACCCAACCGACGATCCGCGCTTCGTCCGGGAGCCGCGGCGCCTCGAACCATCCGTCTCCGCGAGGCACCAGATAGGCGAAGTACGGAGCGTGCCGCTCCACCGACTCCAGGTCCTCCGCGTAGACCTCGATCGTCCCCGCGACTTCCTGTCCCGGCAGGTACCACGTCCGGCCCCAGTCGATGAAGTTCCCGCCACCGGCGCTGCTCCCGGCCGGTCCGGCGAGAACGAGGCCCAGCGCGAAGATGGTTGACATGAGGATCCTCATGGGCGCCTCCTTCCTTCAGGACTCAGACGCCCCTGGACGGGCTGCGGTTCATGCCAGACCGGAACGGTATGGGGGGAGGGCCTCGTTCAGTCCTCAGGAGCACCGAGGACGTCGTCCACCGGGATCGTGAAGCCGGGAACGAGGTCGGAGGTCAGGGTGGCGCTCCGGTCGAGGATCTCGGGCGGCGGGTAGGTCCCCTCGGTCAGTCGGTAGATCTCGATACGGTCGGCATCGAGGTCCACGTACCAGTACTCGGGCACGCCGAACCGCGCGTACAGCTCCTTCTTCCGGTGGAGCTCCAGGCGGCGGGTGGAGGGCGAGGACACCTCGACCACGATGTCGGGGGCGCTGCGGATGAACTTCTTCTCGACCCGGGACTCGTGAGCGGCGGTGACGAACAGGACGTCGGGCTCCACCACGTTCGTGTCCGAGAAGAACACGTCCGTGGGAGCGACGTAGGCCTGTCCCCCGTGCTCCTTCTCGTACGCCAGGAACCGGGAGCCCAGCTCCAGGACCGCCCGCTGGTGCCGGGTGGCCGGGGCGGCGGTCACGATGAGCTCCCCGTCGATGAGCTCCCGGCGGAAGTTGTCCTCGGGGAACCGCTCCAGGTCGGCGTAGGTGAGGCCTGTGGTCTTCGGCTCGGACGCCATGGTTCACCTCCTGCGGGCATGGCGGGATGCTACCGGCCGACTATGACACGAACGCCGGGGTCAGCGGAGGTGGGCCCGGACCGAGGCCAGCTGGGCCTCGATCGAGGCGGCTGACGGCCCGCCGGGAGTGGTGCGAGCGGCCACCGAGCGCTCGGGATCCAGGAGGTCCTCGACCCATTGGCCCAGGCGCGGGTCGAGGTCGGCCCACTCGTCGGGCTTCACGTCGCCGAGGGTTCGGCCCTCGTCCTCCAGCCGCTTGACCACGCCGGCCACCGCGGCGTGGGCCTCGCGGAACGGGACGCCGTCCCGGACCAGCCGCTCGGCGATGTCGGTGGTCAGGAGCGCCGGGTCGGACGCGGCCGCGGCCATGCGCTCCGGGTGGAAGGTCAGGCCCCGGATCATGCTGGCCATGGCCTCCAGGGCCGGGGCCAGGGCGTCGTGGGCGTCGAACACGGCCTCCTTGTCCTCCTGGAGGTCGCGGTCGTAGGCCAGCGGCAGGCCCTTGAGCACGGTGACCAGGCGAACCAGGTCGCCCAGGATCCGGCCGGCCTTCCCCCGGGCCAGCTCCGCCACGTCCGGGTTCCGCTTGTGCGGCATCATGCTCGACCCGGTGGCGTGCTCGTCGGACGGCGTGGCGAACCCGAACTCCTGCGAGCACCACAGCACCGCGTCCTCGGCCAGGCGCGACAGGTGGACGGCGGTGATCGTGCACGCCGCTAGGAGGTCGAGTGCGAAGTCCCGGTCGCTCACCGCGTCGATCGAGTTCTCGAACGCCCCGGCCATGCCCAGTCCGGCCGCGGTGGCCGCCGGGTCCAGGCCGAGCGTGGACGTGGCCAGCGCGCCGGCTCCGAGCGGCGACACGTCCGCGCTCTCGGAAGCCCGGTCCAGCCGCCCGGCGTCCCGCAGGAGCGGGAACGCGTGGGCCAGCAGGTGATGGCCGAGGGTCACCGGCTGGGCCCGCTGGAGGTGCGTGTACCCGGGCACGATCGTGCCGGCGTGCTCCTCGGCCCGGTCCGCCAGCACCGAGGCCATCGCCCGGGCCTTCCCGGCCAGCGCCGCCGCCGCATCCTTCACCCACAGGCGGAGGTCGGTGGCCACCAGATCGTTCCGCGACCGCCCGGCATGGACCTTCGCGCCTAACGGACCCAGCCGCTCGGTCAGGACCCGCTCCACCGCCGAGTGCACGTCCTCGTCCCCCTCGAACGGGAACGCTTCCGGCGCCGCCGACAGCGCCTCGATCTCCTGCATCAGCCGCTGGCGCTCGGTGGTGTCCAGCAGCCCCGCCCGATGCAGCGCATCCACATGCGCCGCAGTGGCCCGCAGATCCTGCACCAGGAGCCGCCGGTCAACCGGCAGCGAATCCAAGAACCCAGCCGCGTCGGCTGCCAGTGGCAAGCCCGTCCGCGCTGCCCACGTCGGCGGTGGCAGGGGCGAGGCTTCGTCTCGAGTCCCTGGGAGGCGGGCCGGGGCCGGCTGGAAGGGTTCGGGCGTGGCGTCGCGCTCCGGCAGGCGGGCCGGGGCCGGGCGGGAGGGCACGGGCGTGGCGCTTGGGCTCCCGGCCGGACCCGGCCCGCCCCCCGCCGGACCCGGCCCGTCACCCCCTTGCCGACGGCGCGCC
>DASWKD010000307.1:0-9041 GCA_036396815.1 Actinomycetota bacterium
GCCCTCGGTCAGCGGCCGGTCCAGGCCTTCGGTCCGCGGCCGGCACGCGCCGCGTCTCCCCCCGTGCCCGATCCGGAGGGCGGCCGCCGCGCCGGCCACGTGGGCCTGCTCGGCCAGGACCTTGAGACCCTCGGCGTCGTCTGCGGTCAGGTCGTCGGGGGTGATCCGGCCCTCCGGCGTCACTGCCACGATGTCGGTGAGCCGCAGCCCGGCGCCCTCCACCGGGCGGGAGCCCGAGGCGGCCATGCGGTTGGCCAGCCGGAGCCCCGCCACCTCGAACGGCGTGAACAGGGGGGGAGGGGCCAGGCCCTTCGTGCCGGCGAACCACCGGTCCACGCCGTCTGCGTAGGACGCGTCGCGGAGGCGGAGGACGTCGTAGTCGATGCGCCCGCTCCGGCTGAGGAGGTGGAACGCGAACCGCTCCGGCTCCAGGTGCGCCCACCGGCCGGTCTCCTCGAAGTACGTGCGGCTCTCCACGGCCGCTTCCTGGAACCGCTCGACCACCGGCTTGCGCTCGGACTCGTAGTCGGCAAGGGCGGCGTCGATGTCGCGGCCCCGGGCCTCGAACGCCCGGGCCAGGGAGATGGCATCCTCCATGGCCAGCTTGGTGCCGGACCCGATCGAGAAGTGCGCGGTGTGCGCGGCGTCGCCCAGCAGGACCACGTTGGCGTGGTGCCAGGAGCGGTTGCGCACGGTGGCGAACGAGATCCACTCCGAGCGGTTAGACAGGAGCGGCGCACCACCGAGGTCCTCGGCGAAAAGGTCCTGGCAGAAGGCGATACTCGCCGCCTCCCCGGCCTCGTCCAGGCCGGTCGCGCGCCACACCTCCTCCCGGCACTCCACGATGAACGTGCTCATGGTGCCGTCGAACGGGTACGCGTGGGCCTGGAACAGGCCGTGCTCGCTCTCCCGGAACGTGAACGTGAACGAGTCCAGGGCCAGCGGCGCGCCGAACCAGATGTAGCGGGCCCGCCCCAGCTCCACCCGAGGGCGGAATACGTGCGCCCAGGCCTCCCGGACCGCGCTGCGCACGCCGTCCGCGCCGATCACCAGATCGGCGTCGAACAGCTCCGTCGGATCGGCGATCTCGGTGTCGAACCGCACCTCCACGCCGAGCTCCCGGCACCGCCCGACCAGGAGGCCCAGCAGTTCGCGACGGGCCAGGCCGGCGAACACGTGCCCGCCGGACCGGATCACCTTCCCCTTGAACCGGACGTCGATGGCGTCCCAGGTCACGAACCGCTCGGTGATGCGCTCGTACGTGCGCGGGTCCGCCTCGCGGAACTCGCCCAACGTGCGGTCGGAGAACACGACCCCCCACCCGTACGTGGCGCCCTCGTGGTTGCGCTCCACCACGCTGACGTCGTTCTCGGGCTCGGCCTTCTTCAGCAGGAGCGAGGCGTACAGGCCCGCCGGCCCGCCGCCCACCACCACCACGCGCATCACAGCACCTCGGCCAGGCGCTCGACCTGATCGAGGTCGCCCACGGCAGGGAGGAGGACCAGCTCGTCGCACCCGGCCTCGGCGTACCCGCGGATCTGCCCGGCGATGGCCTGGGGGGTGGCCAGCAGGCCCTCGGCGATCCGCCGGGCGAACGGGCCGGTGAACGCGTAGTAGTCCAGCATGTACTCGCGGCCGAGCTCCACGGTGTCCTCGTCTCCCAGGGCGAAGTAGCTCTGGCCCCACAGCGCCGGCTCGCCCGGACGCCCACCGTCGATCCACGCCGTCCGGGCCTTCTCGGCGGCCCGGACGAAGGCTCGGGGCGGCCCGCCGCCGTGCACGTAGCCATCGGCGTGGCGGGTGGCCCGGGCGTAGGCCCGGTCGTTCGTCCCGCCGATCAGGATCTGGGGGCGCTCGTCCAGGAGCGACGGGAGCACCGTGAGCTGCTCATCGAACCGTTCGCCGCGGTCGCCGTGGGGCACGCCGGCGGCACTGTAGTCCTCGACCCTGGCCCCGACCGCCATCCCCAGGACCAGCCGGCCACCCGACGCGGCCTGGAGAGCCTGCACCCGCCGGGCCAGCGCCTCCGGGGAGAGCAGGGGAGCGATGGCCACCATGGTCACCAGGTTCACGCGCTCGGTAACCTCGGCCGCCGCGGTCAGGGCGTCGAAGGGGTCCATCGCGTCGTACGCCACGCGGTGCACCACGCCCAGGCTGGTGAACGGCCCGGCCTCGGCCCGGCCGGCCCACTCCGGCAGGAGGCCGGGGTCCGTCCCCGGGATCCCGTTCGGCAGCCCGATCCCCACCCGCATCGGCTGGGAGCGTACCGTGCGAGGATGGTCGCCGTGGCCGCCTCCATCACCGTGACCAAGCGCGTCGAATGGGCCGACACCGACGCCTCCGGCTGGTACCACAACACCGTGGTCCTCCGGTGGATCGAGGAGACCGAGAACGAGCTCCTGGACCGGGCCGGCGTCCTCCAGGAGGTGATCGCCCGGATCCCCCGGGTCCACATCGAGGTGGACTACCGGAAGGTCCTTCGCTTCTGGGATCAGGTGGACGTGCACGTGGTGGTCACGGAGGTGGGGGCCTCGTCGATCGGCTTCCGGTTCGACGTCCGGCACAAGGGCGAGGTAGCCGCAGAAGGCCGGTACACGGCGGTGCAGGTGGACAAGCATGGCGAGCCCATGCCGTGGTCCGAGGCCCACCGCACCGCGCTCCTGGAGGACTCCGGCCGGCGGGAAGCCTGAGCCGGTCGCGTGGCGGCCGGACCGCCGGTCGCGGTCGGAGGAACCGGCTCACGACTCCTCGAATCCCCTCCTAGGGAAACCGACCAGGAGGGGGTTCGTCATGCGGTATCGATCTGGATCGTTCGTTGTCGCTCTGACCGTGCTGCTGAGCACCACGGCTGGAGCGGCCTCGGGACCGGCCGGGACCATCAACGATCAGGCTGGTGACGCCAACGGCGTGAACGGCGTGTGGTATTCGGCGGCCATGCTCGGCTACATCACCGAGGAGGTACGCAACCTGGTGTTCCAGGGGGATCCCGCGGGTGAAGGGATCGTCACGCCTGGATCGTACGGTCCCGGCGACCTTCGTGAGGTTCGGTTCGAGACCGAGTACGAGTCTGTGCCGGTCGGCGAGGACGGCCTCGACCACCGGGCCACCGCCCTGCGCATCGTCTTCCGCACCGAAGAGCCGCCGGCCGCTCCTTTGGGCACCGGACGGCTGGAGCTGGAGGTCATCGCCTGGATGCAGGGGCCGGCCACCAAGCCATGCCGGACCTCGTTCGCCCTGTCCGTGTTCGAGGACGGGACCGTGACCGGGCCCGGCTGGTACCGGTTCGAGGACTGCGTCGGTGGCCTGGCCACGCCCACCGATCCGAGATGGACGGGCACGGTCGCGGGCAGCGAGGTGACCCTGCGGATCCCCTTCGACGCGATCGACGAGATCGGCGCGCTGTACCTGCAGGAAGGTGGGATCCTCCGGGGCCCGCACGCCTCCACCCAGCTCCGGGGGCTGAACACCCTCGACGTGACCCGCGTCGGCGCCGACGTCGTCCTGGGCTCCGACATGCCCGAGGACGTCCCCTGCACGAAGGGGTGCCCTGCCGGCTGACGAGGCGGGCGAACCGCCTCCCGGGGCCGGAGGGGATCCTCCCTCCGGCCCGAATATCTGGACCGACGCGACACCGTGTCGCATGAGGAGGAGACATGAAGATCAGATGGATGACGGCGCTCCTGGCCGCCGGGATGCTGGGGACGGTGATCCCCGCCGGGGCGGCAACGGGCGTCACGATCACCGGCACCACCAGGACGGGCGATGCTCTCCGGGTCACGGGGGGCGCCACGTTCGCGGATCAGCCCTTCGTCACCCTGGCCGTGGATCCGGGGCAGGACGCCCCCCCGGGCATCGAGCAGCTCGGTGGCGATCTCCGGTCCATCGGCCTGAGCACCACCGTGAACGGAGACGTGAAGCTGCGGTTCACGACGTCCTCGATGCCGGTCACGCTGTCCGGCTCGCCGGCGCTGGCCTATGCGTGGACGTTCTGCGTGGGCGGGAGCACCTGCTACGAGCTCCGGATGCAGCGGTTCACCTACGGGACCGACAACGGGGTCCCGACGGCCGGTGACAGCGCCCTGTACCGGTGCGCGACGCCGTCATGTGCCTCCGCCGGCCTGACCCTCGTGGCCACGGGCTGGATCCCGATCTACTTCGACGGGACGGGCTTCACGGCCACGGTGTCGTCCGGCGTGTCGATGGCTCCCGGTACGGTGGTCACGGGCGTCAACCCGGACGGGAACGGTGCGGCGATCAGCGCCCTGGGTCAGGCGGACCCGGCCACCGTGCAGCGAGGGACCGGCGACGGGATCGCTTCGCTGGCCCCGTACACCGTGGCCCGGCAGGAGGTGTCGGTGACCGTCGGTGCCCCCGGCCAGGATCCCTCGGCCGTCGGGTACGGCACCACGGTGGCTCCGAACGGCGCCGGAGACTGGAGCGCCACGGTCGACGTGACCGGGCTTTCCGGGGCCCACGCGATCTACGCGAGGGCCTGCCTCGGGGAAGGCAACTGCGCCTACGCCAGCGCACCGATCACGCTGTAGCCGGATGCGGAGCGGCGGGCCGTGGGCACCGGCCCGCCGTTCCCTACCTCCCGATCTTCTTGGAACCCGGGACCTGATCCGGGTCCAGGGACGGGCACGGGACGTCGCCGCAGAGATCCCCGACCCCGGGAACGCGTCCGGGGACGCCGACGCCGAGCGCGCCAAGGGGGGCCAGCTGCACGCCGGGCTTCGCCTTCCTGTCGGGATCCTGGGCCACGCTGGCGATGATGGTGACCAGGCCGGGGTCCTCGCCCCGTGACTTCAGGTCCCGGCGGTCCTCTCGACCACCCTGCCCTGATCCGACCGCTGCCCGCCTCTGATCGCGCGGCGCGTCGTCCACCGCGGCCACCATGACCGTGGAACCGAGGTGGCCCTGAGGATCGTTGGGCGCCGCCACCGGGTCCATGCCCGCGGCCAGCAGGAGGACCATCGCGCCGAACGCATGCATCAGGGCTTCGGGCCCCATCCGGGAGGCCTGCCATCGGGAGGTCCGATCCCACAGCCGGCGGGCCCACCGCCGCAGCCATCCCACCGGGACCAGCGCGGGAACCGTCTCTCCCAGCCTCCGCAGCTCGGCTCGGAGCCGGGTCCGGGCCCTGAACACCAGCTGGTTGAACGCGGTCATGCGCAGCCCCATCCGCCGAGCGGCGGTCTCGGCGGCCAGCCCTTCCTCGTACCGGAGCCGCAGTGCTGTCCGGTGCCTGGGGGAGATGGCCCCCATGGCCTGGGCGATGACCATGGCATCCGCGGTGGCGTCGTCGTGCTCGCCCCCGGCCACCTCGGGCGGATCCACGGGCACCTCCCGGCCCTCCCGGCTGGCCCGGGTGGCCATCACGTTTTTGGCGATGGCCTTCAGCCAGGGCCAAGGCGAACGGGCCGGGTCCAGGGCGTGCCCGTACCGGTAGGCCCGGAGGAACGCTTCCTGCGCCACGTCCTCGGCAACCGCCCGGTCGGGCAGGAAGGCCCCGCAGAACCCGACCAGGCTCCAGTAGTACCTGGCGTACAGGGCTTCGAACCGTTCCTGGCTCGAGGCGGCGTGGAGGCGTGCCGGATCGGACATGTCGTGGGAGATATTCGCCCCCGGGGGAGGGAAATCCTTCCGGAAAGATCCTGACCGGAACCGTTATGTGGCGGTCCGACCGCCGGTATCTGGTGGCATGGATGCGCGGATGGAAGACGCCAGCTGGATCACCGGGATCATCGACGGCCTTTCCCTCGACGAGGAGCCCGGCGGGCATGGGGACACCGCCGCCGAAGGGTGGCTGATCCTCCGTGGGGGGGTCCCGGCCCGGTGGCGGGACCGAGCCGTCCCCCTGCACCTGGTGCCCCTTCTTCCCCAGGAGACCGCCCAGATGCTGGCCGGGGTCTCGGTCGTCCCCCCCGTGAGCACGGAGGACGAGCCCCTCCTCCATGCCGTGGCCAGAGGGGTCAAGGCCTCCACGATGGCCCGGGAGCTGGGGGTCGGCCTGCGGACCGTGGAGCGCCGCCTGGCCCGCCTCAGGCGGAGGTTCGAGGTCCCCTCCACCGCGGACCTGACCACCCTGCTGGCCCGGCTGGGGTTCGGCCGGCTCCCGTCCGGCGGTCCATAATGTGGCTCGATGACCGAGGAGCGGCGCGAGACGCGCCGGATGGGCCGCGTATCTGAGGACGAGGACCGCCTCTCCTACGGCTCCTACCTCCGGCTCCCGGAGCTCCTCGACCTCCAGTCCCTCCTGTCCGACCCGCCGGCCCACGACGAGCTGCTGTTCATCATCGTCCACCAGGCGTACGAGCTGTGGTTCAAGGAGCTGGTGTTCGAGCTGGAGTCGGTCCGCGACCTGATGTTCGAGCGGAACGTGGCCCGGGCCCGGCACTTCCTGACCCGGGTGCACGCCATCGAGCGGCTGATGACCCAGCAGATCGAGATCCTGGAGACGATGGACCCGCAGGACTTCCTGGCGTTCCGCTCGAACCTCGACCCGGCCAGCGGCTTCCAGTCCGTGCAGTTCCGGGAGGTCGAGTTCCTGTCGGGGCTCCGTGATCCCCGGTACGCGAAGCTGGCCGAGACCGAAGCTGAGCGGGAGCGCCTCGGCCGCCGCCTCGAGGAGCCCACGCTGTGGGATGCGTTTCGCGATCTCCTCGATCACAACGGCCTCCCGATGCCTGCGGACGACCTGGACGCCCGGGCGGCCAGCCTCCAGAAGCTGGCCCGCAACCGCGACGCGTTCCCCGGCATCTGGTACCTGGCCGACGACCTCCTGGTGCACGACGAGCTGTTCATGCTGTGGCGCCAGCGGCACATCCTGATGGTTGAGCGCCAGATCGGGTCCAAGACCGGCACCGGCGGGTCCAGCGGAGCCAGCTACCTGCGGACCACCCTGGACAAGCGGTTCTATCCGGAGCTGTGGGACATCCGGAGCAACCTCTGAGCGCTCCACCTGGCGAGCGCCGGTGGCTCCCCACGCTCGGCGTGCTGGCCATCATCTTGGCGGTGTCGTTCGGTGGCTTCGTGGTGGCCGGCGAGCTGGAAGCCTCGGTGGACGTGTCGGAGCCCGTGCCCACCGGCCCGCCGGTCCCAGTGGCCATGGGCGTGTCGATCCGCCCGGTGGCCGGGTGGGAGGAGACCGAGCGGTACACCCAGCCCGACGGCGTGCGGCTATCCCGCGGAGTGGCCCACCTGGATGCGTACGCGTTCCCGGCGTTCGGCACGCCCGACGAGATCTTCGAGGACTACCGGGCCAACGGACTCCAGCCCCAGGCCTCCCAGCTCGAGGTGTCCACGGCCCAGCCGATCCTGATCGGCGACGGCGCCCAGGCCATCCGGGTCCCCTACGTGGGCGTCTTCGGGGACCAGGCCGCGGCCATCGAGGGCGAGGTCACCGCGGCGGTCACCGCGGACGGAGTGGCCATCCTGTTCGACGGCTGGGCCCCGCAGGGTGAGCTTGGGTTCTCGGTGGCAGAGATCCGGGCCATGGTGGAGGGGGTCGACGGTGGCTGACGAGACCGTCCGCCGTCCCCGCTGGGGGCACCGCACGTCGCTGTTCCAGTGGCGCCAGCCCGCGCTGTACCTGTACGCGGGCCTCATGCTGCTGACCGGCATGTTCACGATCCTGACCCAGGCCGCGTTCCAGCAGATCTCGCCCAGCGGGTGGGTCCTGTCGTGGTTCCTGCTCCTGGTGTACGCGATCCCCGTGTTCCTCCTGGTGTACTGGCTGGACCTGTACGAGCGCGAGCCGCTGTCCCTGGTGTTCGGGGCCCTGCTGTGGGGAGGTGTGGCCGCCACCACGCTGGCCTTCCTGGCCAACACCGGCTGGGCCATCGCCCTGGGCAACGCGTTCGGCCCGGAGGTGGTCGCGGAGTGGGGAGCGGCCCTGACCGCGCCGTGGACCGAGGAGATCCTCAAGGCCCTGGGCGTGGTGCTGATCTACCTGATCGCCCGGAGCGAGATCGACGACGTCCTGGACGGCTTCGTGTACGGCGCGATGGTCGGCCTGGGGTTCACCCTGGTCGAGGACGTCTTCTATTTCATGGGCCAGTTCGGCGGACAGACCGAGGGCATCCTGCTGGGTTTCTTCGTCCGGGTCATCGCCAGCGGCCTGTACGGGCACGTCCTGTACTCGGGGCTGGCCGGGATGGGCATCGCGTACTTCGTCAGCCGCCGGGCCGAGGCCTCCCTGGGCAAGCGCCTGCTGGTCGGCGCGGGCCTGTTCCTGACCGCCGTGTTCGGTCACTTCCTGTGGAACTCGCCGCTCCTCGACTTCTTCCCCGACCTCCCGCTGGAGGGCTCCGACTTCCTCCAGGTGATCGGGGCCACGGCGGTCAAGGGCCTGCCGCTCCTGCTGTTCGTGGCGGCCATGGTCCGGCTGGCCCACCGCCGGGAGCACCGGTGGCTGGAGGCCGCGCTGACCGGCGAGGTGGGCCGGGAGGGGCTGACCCGCAACGAGTGGGAGGTCCTGCGGGCCCCGCGCCACCGCCGGGCGGCGGTGAAGGCCATGCGCCGCCGGGCCGGGCCCCAGGCGGGCACGGCCCTCAAGCGCCTGCACCGACAGCAGCTGAACCTGGCCATGATCCGGACCCGGGTGACCGAGGACGAGGACCCCGACCTGGGCCGCCAGCGGGCGTACTGCGCGGCGCTCCGCCAGGCGCTGGAGGCCGTGCCCGGCGCGGTGGTCGTGGAGGCCAGGCCGTGAAGGCCCTGGAGGACTACCGCGACGAGTTCCCGGTGGTCGGCAGGAAGGCCTACCTGATCAGCGCCTCGCTGGGGCCGGTGTCCACCCGGGCCAAGCGCTCGCTCCAGGACTATGTGGACGCCTGGGAAGACCTCGGCGCGCCGGAGCCGGTGTGGTTCGAGCGCATCTTCCCCAAGATCCGGGAGGTCAAGCGGACGTTCGGTGGGCTGATCGGCGCCGACCCCTCGGAGCTGGCCATCACCACCAACGTGACCGCGGCCCTGGCCTCGGTCCTGTCGTGCCTGGACCTGGCGGGGGAGCGCAACGGGATCGTGCTCACCGAGCTGGA
>DASWKD010000308.1:0-5196 GCA_036396815.1 Actinomycetota bacterium
CGGCCAGCGTGGCCGACGGCGCCCACACCATCACCGCTCGGTCGATCGACGACCAGACGGGCGGTCTGTACGACCTCGACATGTACTTCTACGACGCCAACTGCGGCTCGCTGGGCGCCAGTGAGGAGGAGGGCACGAACGAGACCGCGGACCTGCCCGAGGGCACTCGGTACGTGCTGACCACCGCCTTCGTGGGCGGGCAGGTCCAGCTGGGCCTGAGCACCTCACCCGCGTAGGAGCGGCGAGAGATCAGGAAGGGCCCCGAGGACCGCACCTCGGGGCCCTTCCCCTAAGGGGGGATGGCGAGATGAAAGGGAGCGTTCGCAGGGCGGCGTTGGCCGCGGTGGTAGCCGCCGGAGCGCTGGCCGGGATCCCGGGCCCGGCGGCCCAGGCCGGCCACCAGTCAGGCCCGTACTTCGACCTCGGGGCCCTGAAGCCGCCGGACCTGACCGGCGAGGAGATCTTCGACGGCCTCAAGCAGTTCGTGAACGACTATCCCTACCGCCTGACCGGGGGCCCAACGGAGCACGCGGCCGGCCTGGCCCTGCACCAGGAGATGGATTCCCTCGGGTACACGGCTCAGACCTGCACCCTGGCCTCCGGGGGCGTGAACCGGTGCCAGGAAGGCACGGTGGGCGCCGGGGCCGGCCTCAAGGTGGTCATGGGCATCAAGCCCGGCAAGACCCGGCCGAACGACTGGATGATGTTCATCGGCCACTACGACACCGTGCCCCAGACGATCTACGGCGCGTACGACAACGGCGCCGGCACCAACTTCATCCGCAAGCTGGCCCACGAGTTCGCCGACATCGACACCAACCGGACGCTGGTGTTCGCGTTCTACAACGGCGAGGAGGAGGGCCTCCTGGCCTCGGCCCAGCACGCGTCCCAGCTCCAGGCCTCCGGCCAGCAGATCACCTCGGTGTTCGGTTTCGACATGGTCGGCATCGCCTGGCCGGTGGCCAACGAGACGGTCCGCAACTGCCTGTGCATCTGGAGAGGGCCCGCCGACGGGCCGACCTTCGACCCGCTGGCCGCCTACGTCAACTTCTCGTTCCTTGGGTTCCCCCAGGCCAACACCAAGGTCCGGCTGAGCGGCGTGAACAGCCGGAACTCCGACGAGCAGTCGTTCTCCGCCCGCGGATACCCCACCATGCGGTGGGCGGGCATGCGCACGGCCGGGAGCTACATCGCCTACCACCGGTACGACGACACCATCGACACGATCATCAGCGAGGCCGGCGGCGAGACGTACTACGAGCAGGGGATCGAGAACACGCTGAAGAGCGTGTACTACACGGCCCTGGCCGTGGACAACCACCTGCCGGTGCCGAGTCTGACGGCGGACCTGAGCGGGCTCACCGTGTCCATGGACGCCTCCTCATCCACCGATGAGGACGGCGCGCTGTCCGGGTTCTCCTGGGACTTCGGCGACGGCGCCACCGGGGAGGGCGTGACGGCCCAGCACACGTACGCGGCGCCGGGCTCCTACACCGTGACGCTCACGGTGGAGGACAACCTCCACCCGCAGGTCACCCGCACGGCGATCACAACGGTCACCGTCGGGTAGAGCGCTTCACGCGGAGCGACGGGCGGTCCCTCGGGCCGCCCGTTCCGCTTTCCCGGCGCTTTCCCGGGGGGCTCAACCCTCTTCGGGGAGCGGGCAGCGGTAGTTGGCGGTGGAGTGCTCCGGCGGGTACACCTGGGCCAGGGCCACGGCCTGGGTGGCGTCCACCATCCCCGCGCCCACCCGGTCCGGCCCGTAGCCGGGCATCGAGGTGGCGGTCTGGGTCAGGATGTCGCGGACCTGGGTGAATGTCAGGAAGCAGCCGTTCGTGTCCACGGCGGCCTGCTGCATCAGGGCCACGGTGCCGGCCACGTGGGCCGCGGCCACGCTGGTCCCGGTCATGCTCCGGTAGTCCGCATCGAAGCGCTCGCTCTTCACGCTGGAGGGGTTCCCCTCCCCCTGGATCAGGGTGCCCGGCACCTGGGCGTACGGAGAGATGCCGATCCGGCGGACAGAGATCACGCTCACCCCGGGCGCGGCGATGGTGGGCTCGTAGCGCACGAACTCGTCCCGGGCGGGGCGCAGCGTGCTGTCGCCCCGTGAGGACACGTCGGCAACGGTGGTCCGGCTGGTCTTCGGCGTGGCCGCCACGCTGATGGCGAAGGGGCTGGCCGCGTACTGGTTGATGTAGCAGGTCTCGGCGGCGGAGCAATCACTGGCCTGGGGCCCGTCGTTGCCGGCCGGGATGACCACGGTGATGGCGAAGTCGGCAGCGTCCCGGATGGCCACGGACAGGGGGTGCCAGGGGTCGTACAGCTCGCGCGACATGCCCCACCCGGCCAGGATCACGTGGGTCCGGTGCTTCTCCAGGGTCTTGTCCAGGACGTAGGAGATGCCGGCCACGGCCCCGAGCGTGGAGGGCCGGACCGCCTCGTACCCGGTGGTCGGGTCGTCGATCTGCTGGGTGCGGTGGAACGAGTCGGTCACGCCCACGCCGATCAGGCTGGCCTCGGGAGCCATCCCCTTGTAGCGGCCGTCTGAGGCCGTCCCGTCACCGGCGGCCACCCCCGCGATGTGAGTGCCGTGCCCGCTGGCGGTCTCGGTGTCCTCGAGGCTCTCGGTCTCGATGCCCGAGAACTCGTAGATCGCCTTGTTGACGTCGTCGGTGTAGGTGTTCTGGATGCAGGGGTCGTTGTAGGGCCCCATGATCTCCCGGTGGGACACGATGACCCTCACGTTGAGCTTGGTCCTGGTCCCCATGGCCAGGTCCGGGTGGGTGGCGTCCAGGCCGGTGTCCAGCACGGCCAGCCCGACGCCCTTCCCGGTCCAGCCCATGCCGTTCCACACGGAGCTGGGGCTGCCGTTGAAGGCCGTGGGCACGCTCTGGCTGGTGGCCGTGGTCATCTGGTGGTTCCCCCATACGGAGCGGACCCCGTCCGTAAGGGACAGGGCGGCCACGTCGGACATGGAGCCCACGCAGGTCACGCCCACCGAGACCCGATCCAACAGGTGAGCCGACGTCCCCTGGGCCTCCAGGGCCGACCTGACCTCTTCGCGGGTGATGTCCTCCTTGTCCCAGGCGAACATCACCGGTGCCGGGCCCGCAGCCAGAAGGACGGGCAGGGCGGGGTCGATCGAGCTCCGGAAGGCCAGGGACACGTCGTTCTTCAGGGCAGCGGGAGCCGAGGGTGCCGCTGCCACCATGCCTCCCACCAGGGCCAGGGCAGCCATGATCCTCTTGGGCAGGACGGGTCCACGAGCGGTCATTCCGCTCCTCCTCACTCGATCGGGTGCTACCGGAAAGGTTCGATGAGCGGACCTCAGACTCCTGCCTCCATCTTTGTGCAGGTGCACAAAGCTCTGAACAGGAGTTATGGACGGCGGCGTGGAAGAACCTCACGAGAAGCCCTCGAGAGGAGATCGTCATGCACGGGAGGCGCAGGGCCCTGGTATCGGTGACCGTCCTGGTCGCACTGCTGTCTCCTGCCGGGGCGGGCTCCGAGGAGTACCCACCTCAGGTGGCTCGTGGGCTGACGGTCCCCGCCGGGTTCGCGGCGGTCCCGTTCGGCCAGGTGCCGGAGCTGACCACCTCGCTGACGTGGGGCGCGGACACCACCGCGGACGCCCGCGACGATCACGGGATCCTTCTGTACGTCACCGCTACCCGCAACCCGTTCGGCCCGGGCGACGCGCCGCTGGACGGCAAGGTGTTCGCGTTCACCGACGAGGGCGGGCAGCCCACCCAGGTGGCCGGCGGGCTGGACCAGCCGCTGGGGATCGTGATGGGCCCCGACCAGACGCTGTACGTGTCCGAGAACGACAGCGGACCGGGCCGCGGCCGGATCACCGCCCTGCGGGACACCGACGCCGACGGGCAGTTCGAGACTCGGCGCACCGTGCTCAAGAACCTGCCCAACGGCAGGCACCAGACGAACGGCATGACCTTCGGCCCAGACGGCATGCTGTACGTGGCCAACGGCAACGCCACCGACGACGGCATCGAGTGCGGCCCCAACTTCGGGCCCGATGTGGAGAACAGGGTCGGGGAGCTGCCCCCACCGCTGCACGACATCTACAACGACAACTTCCGCAACGTGGAGTGCCCGGCGGGCCACGTGGAGCGCAAGCCGTGGACCGGGGCCATCCTCCGGGTGGACCCGGCCTGGACGGACGTGGATCTGCTGACCGACGTCACCGTGGACGACGACCCGTTCTACGGGACCGTGGACGAGAACGGCGACCTGGACCCCACGGTGCTGGACGACGAGAAGGTCCTGGTCTCCCCCGGCTACCGGAACATCTACGACGTGGACTTCAACCCCCGGATCCCCAACGAGATCTGGACCCCGATGAACGGCTCGGACGACCCCTCCAGCAGCGAGCCGCTGTACGCCCTGCCCGTGGACAATGAGCAGGTCGTGGGGTTCGACGAGGAGACGCAGGAGCCGATCCTCGGACCCGTCATCGAGGACGCCGGTTTCCCGATGTGCCTATACGACGCGCACATCAACCCGTTTCCGGAGCCCACAGGCATCCCCATCGTCGATCCGGGACACAAGCACCCGGGAGATCCAACACCGGGCAACAACCCCAACCCGGCGGTTCAGGAGAAGTTCGGACAGTGTCCTGTTCAGACCGTCATACGTCCTCGGGATATCTACGACGAGGGACACGAGGGCACGGCCGGGCTGGCCTTCGAACGAGGGAACAACTTCCCCGCACGGTACGACGGCGACCTGTTCACCGCAGAGTGGGGCAGCCTGTGGAACCTGAACGGCGCCACGGTCACCGGGCACAAGATCATCCACCACGACATCCGACCGGACGGCACGGTGGAGCGGGAGCGGGAGTTCATGTCCGGGATCCTGCCCATGGACGTGACTTTCGGCCCGGACGGCTACATGTACGTGGCCGACATGCCCGGCCAGATCTACCAGGTCCGGTTCGTCCAGGAGATCACCGAGGATGTCGTGGAGGTGGACATCGTCGATCAGACCAACTCCGGAGCCCCGGTGTTCGATCCCCAGGTCGTCGCCCTCGTCCAAGGCCAGACGGTCCGTTGGTGCAACCGGGACGACGCCCCCCACAACATCGACAGCCGGCAGAAAATCATGGTGGACCATCCCACCCAGGGCAATCCGACTCCGACGGGGGATGAGATCAATTCGCCCGGCGTCCTGGCCCAGGAC
>DASWKD010000309.1:0-4265 GCA_036396815.1 Actinomycetota bacterium
CGGCCGGCGGGTGGGCTTGCCGGTCAGCGACAGGGTCATCGGTTCACCCCCACAAGGTCGTCCATGATGCCGTTCTGGACCACGAACGCGGCGGCCTCCAGCCGGGAGTGCACGCCCAGCTTGCCGAGCACGTTCTGGATGTGGGTCCGGGCGGTCTGGGGGCTGATGACCAGCTCCCGGGCGATCCCGTCGTTGTCGGCCCCGCCGGCCAGCAGGGCCAGGACCTCGCGCTCGCGGCGGGTCAGGCGCTGGGCCTTCCGCAGGGCGTCATCCTGCTCCCGGCGCCGGCGGATCAGCCGCGACAGGAGGGCCCCCAGCATCCGCCGGGGGATCAGGGTCTCGCCCTCGTTGATGGCCCGGGTGGCCTCGATCAGCTCCTCCAGGGGGGCGGCCTTGGTCAGGAACCCCACGGCCCCTGCCTCCACGGCCTCCACCAGCAGGGTCTGGTCCTCCTCCCCGGCCAGGATCACGATCCGGCAGTCTGGAACCTGGTCCAGGATCAGGCCGGTGGCCCGGACTCCGTCGCAGTTGGGCAGGCCCGCGTCAAGCAGGGCCACCTGGGGCCGGGTCCGCTCGGCCTCGGCCACGGCCTGGAGGCCGTCCCTGGCCTCGGCCACCACCTCGAAGTCGGGCTGGCTCTCCAGGACGACCTTGACCGCCTCGCGGAACAGCGACTGCTCGTCCGCGAGCAGGATCCGGACCGTGCTCTGGTCGTCGGCCAACGCCTCTCCCTGGGACGGGGGTACGGTGAGGGTAGGTGGAACTTCTCCTCGGGACACGCGCCTGGCGACGTATTCCATCTACGTCGAACGGATGAGATGTGTGGGCCGGGGCTCAGGCGGACTGCCGGCCGGGCACGTTGACCAGGCCGAACCGGACCGCGAAGGTGGCCGCCTCCAGCCGGGAGTGGACCTGGAGCTTGGTCAGGAT
The DNA here is from genome assembly GCA_036396815.1 of Actinomycetota bacterium. GTDB lineage: Bacteria > Actinomycetota > UBA4738 > UBA4738 > CALAEC01 > DASWKD01. Next base: position 931 of record DASWKD010000309.1, read on the forward strand.
GTTCTGGATGTGGGTCCGGACGGTGTTCGGGCTGATCGACAGCCGGTCGCTGATCGTGGGGCTGCCGGCCCCCTCCACCAGCAGGGCCAAGACCCGCATCTCCCGGGGCGTGAGCTGGTCGGCCAGCATGGCGGCCTGGCGCTCCTCCTCGCTGGCGGTGGCACCAGGACCTGCCACCAGCCGGTGAGGCACCACCACCTGGCCGGCCGCGGCGGCCTTCACCGAGTCCACGAAACGGGGCATGGACGTGTCCTTCGTCAGGTAGCCGTGGAAGCCCAGGCTCACCGCCTTCTGCACGGCCCTGGGGTCGTTCATGGCGGTCACCGCCAGGACCTTGGTCCCCGGGACCTCGGCCATGACCTGCTCCCCGACCTCCAGGCCGTCGCCGTCGGGCAGGCCCAGGTCCACCATCACCAGGTCGGGGCGCTCCCGCCGGACGGCCTCGATCCCTTCCGCGGCGGTCTCCGCCACCTCCACCACGTCCATGCCGTGCTCCCGCAGGGTGGACCTGATGGCCTCTGCGAACAGGCGGTGGTCGTCGATGATCAGGATCTTCATCGGCCCTGCCCCACCGGGAGGCGGATCTTGAACACGGATCCCCGGCCCGAGGGCTCCACCCAGATCTCCCCCTTGTGGGCCTCGACCACCCTGCGGGCCACGAACAGGCCCAGGCCGGTTCGGCCGGGCCGCGGCCCGTTCGCCCTGCCCCGGACGAACGGATCGAAGATGGCCTGCCGGTCCTCCGGCGGGATGCCGGGCCCGCGGTCCGAGACGGCCACGGTGACCGAGCCGTTGCGGCGCTCCACCGACACGTCCACCGAGGTCGGCGAGTACGCGAGCGCGTTGCGGACCACGTTGGCCACGGCCGCCTTGAGGTGGCGCCGGTCCGCCTGGATCGAGATCGCGTGGGGAGCCTGGACCCGGACCGTGCGGGCCCCGGCCTGGAGGCCGCAGGCCTCCACGGCCTCACGGATCACCTGGGCCAGGTCCACGGGACGGGGGTCCAGGGACCCCGACCCCACCGACCACGACAGGAGGGCCTCCACCAGCCCGGACAGCTCTTGGAGCTCCCGCCGGGACAGCTCCAGCTGCTCCAGGTGTCCCGGCGTGACCTCCGTGGCCCCGATCAGCCGCTCCATGACGGCCTTGGCGCCCAGGAGCGGCCCCCGGACCTCGTGGGCGGTCAGGGCCACGCCCATGTCCAGGGCCTCGTTGCGCTGGCGGGCCAGGTCCACGATGGCGATGTGCTCCAGGGCCTCCTCCAGGAGGCTGCCCAGGGGGGCCAGCCCGGCCGTCTCCCGGACGCCGCCCAGGATCAGCACCGCGTCGCCGGCGTCGATCACGGCCACCCGCTCGGAGCGCAGGAGGCCGGCGGTCCGCTTCTCGACCAGCGATCGCGCCGTGTGGTCCAGCGACGACCACCGCCCGATGGTGGGGACCTCGCGCTCCAGGTGACCGGCCCGGACCGCCCCGATGCCCTTGACCGCGGTCAGGCGGAGCACCGGTCCGTCGCCGTCCAGCCACCCGGCCACCGGGACCCGGAACCGCTCGTGGCAGAAGCTCACCGCCTCGCGCACGGCCAGCTCCCGCGAGCCGGCGCCCACCAGCCGGCGGGCGAACCCCGCGGCGTGCTCCAGGGCCTCCACGCGGTTGCGGAGGGCCGCCTGCCGGCGGATGTGGGACAGCAGGCCGGCCGCCTGGCTGGCCACCGCCTCCAGGAGGTCCCATCGGTCCGACAGCGCCGAGCGGGGAGCGATCACCTCCGCGACGCCCATCGAGGCCCCACGAGCCACCAGCGGCAGGATGGCCAGGGCGTGGGCCGGCGGGCGGCGGACGTTCACCAGGACGGGCTGCATGGACCCGAAGGCCTCGCGGCGGCGGGCCGAGTGCTTCCGGCCCACGTCGGCCCACAGTCCCTGGGCGGCGGCCAGCCGGAACCGGGCCCCGGGCTCGGGGACGAACAACCGGGCCGTGGCGGGGGGGCCGGCGGCCTCGGTCAACCACCGGACGGTCGAACGGGTGGCCTCGTCAAGGTCGGTGGCCGACCCGAAGGCGTGGGCCATCTCCCGAAGGATGTCGGGCACCAGCGGGTCCTGCCGGAAGGCGAACGCCTGTCCCATCTCCCTCCCCAAACTGGGCATACTAGACGACTGCAAGGCCATAGCCTAACCGCGTAGCGCGGTCAAGGTCAATAGACGATTCTGCCGACCGCGCAGCGCGGCCAGCCGGCCACGGTCCGACGACCCGAGCAGAGAGCCAAAACCCCAGGTCAGAGTACCTTTTCGGGAACTCCCGGCTCGGCGATACGACCCTCGGCCTCCTCCCCTACCCATGCAGGGGGCCGGGGCCGTAGGAAACATACGCGGTTCGGCCGTCCCCCCGGCGGAGCCGCTGAGGGAAGGTTGGCTCGTCCCCTGAAAGGAGCCCTGCGTCGTGAGTGACCTCGCCCGCACTGTGGGGCGTGCTCTTCGTCGGGCCCGCGAGCGACGCCGGATGACGCTTCGCGACGTCCAGCGGCGCGCCCGCAGCGCGTTCACCGCGTCCGGGGTGGGCGGGTACGAGCGCGGGGAGCGCATGATCTCCCTGGATCGGTTCTGCAAGCTGTGCGCGCTGTACGGCGTGCCGGCCGACCAGCTGCTGTCCGAGGTCCTCACCGAGCAGCGCCCCCAGCTTCGCCGCGAGGTGGTGATCGACCTGACCCGGCTCCCCCTCCTGGGCAAGGAGGACGAGCGGGTGGTGGGAGAGTTCGTCCAGCGGGTCCGCCTCCTGCGGTCCGACTACCGGAGCGACGTCATCACCCTGCGCCGGGGGGACCTGGAGATCCTGGCCCACGCCTCCCGCCGGTCACCCGGGGAGCTCATGACCCGTCTGGCCCCGGCCCTGCGGGCCGTGGAGGGCCAGGCCCAGGGGAACGCGTCCTGACTCAGCCGTCCCGGAGGAAGGACACCGTCTCGCGCAGGCCGTCCTCCAGGTGTGTCCAGGGCTTCCAGCCCAGCTCCTTGCCGGCCAGCCCCGCGTCCAGGGCGATCCGACGGGGCTCGCCCTCCGGCAGCGGCCCCGAGCCCGGCTCGCCGCGGAACCCGACGATCTCCGCCAGGTACCGATAGAGCTGGTTCACGGACGTCTCCAGGCCCGTCCCGATGTTGATCAGCCGACCGGACCCGCCATCCATGGCCAGGGCGAACGCGTGGACCACGTCGTCGACGAAGACGTAGTCCCGGGTCTGGTTCCCGTCTCCGTTGATCGTCGGCGTCTCTCCGGCCAGCATCATCGACGTGAAGATGGCGATCACCCCGGCCTCGCCCTTGGGGTCCTGCCGGGGGCCGAACACGTTG
>DASWKD010000310.1:0-4295 GCA_036396815.1 Actinomycetota bacterium
GAAGTCCGGGGCGAGGTGTACCTCCCGGTCAAGGCGTTCGAGGACCTCAACGACCGCCTCCTGGACGGCGGTCAGAAGGCCTTCGCCAACCCGCGCAACGCGGCCGCGGGGAGCCTCCGGCAGAAGGATCCCAAGGTCACGGCGTCCCGTCCCCTGCGGCTGTGGTGCCACGGGGTGGGCGTGGCGGAGGGCCGGCGGTTCAAGCGGCACTCCGAGGCCCTGGATGCCCTGGCCGACGCCGGGCTCCCGGTCAACCCCACCACGGAGCGCCTGGGCTCGCTGGAGGAGGTGTTCGCGTTCTGCGAGCGCTGGGAGTGGGACCGCCACTCGGTGGACTACGAGATCGACGGCGTGGTGGTCAAGGTGGACCAGATCGCGCTCCAGGAGGAGCTGGGGGCCACGGCCAAGGCCCCGCGGTGGGCCATCGCCTACAAGTTCCCGCCCGAGGAGCGGACCACGAAGCTCGAGAACATCTTCGTGCACACCGGCCGCACCGGCGTCGTCACGCCGTTCGCCATGCTGGAGCCGGTGTTCGTGGGCGGGGTCACGGTGACCACGGCCACCCTCCACAACCAGGACGAGGTCAAGCGCAAGGACGTCCGGGAAGGGGACACGGTGATCGTCCGCCGGGCCGGCGACGTGATCCCCGAGGTGGTCGGGCCGGTGGCCTCGAAGCGGCGGAAGGGGGCCCGGCCGTGGCGGTTCCCCAAGACGTGCCCGTCGTGTGACACGGCGCTGGTCCGGTCGGAGGGCGAGGCCGCGTGGCGGTGCCCGAACAAGCGCGGGTGCCCCTCGCAGAACATCGAGTGGCTGTTCCACTTCGCGTCCCGGGGGGCCATGGACATCGAGCACCTCGGCTACAAGACCGGGATCGCGTTGATGGACCGAGGGTGGGTCAAGGACCCGGCCGACGTCTACCGGCTGACGGAGCAGCAGCTGGCCCAGCTCCCCGGGTTCAAGGAGAAGTCGATCGACAACCTACTGCGGGCCGTCGAGGGGTCCAAGGACACCCCGGTGTGGCGCCTGCTGGTGGGCCTCAACATCCGCCACGTGGGGTCCACCGTGGCCCGGATGCTTACGGACGCGTTCCCGTCGATCGACGCCCTGGCCGCGGCGAACGCGGATGACCTGGCCGAGGTGGAGGGCATCGGGCCCATCGTGGCCCGCGCCGTCCACGATTGGTTCCGGGACCGGGGCAACAAGCGGCTGATCGAGAAGCTCCGGAAGGCCGGGGTGCGCATGGCCGATCCCCGGAGCAAGAAGCCGAAGAAGGCCGGGCCCCTCAGTGGGAAGACCCTGGTCCTGACCGGCGGCCTGGAGTCGATGAGCCGGGAGGAGGCCACCAAGGCCGCCGAGGAGGCCGGGGCCAAAGTCACCTCCAGCGTCTCCAAGAAGACGGACTTCGTCGTCGTCGGCACGGACCCGGGATCCAAGTACGACAAAGCCGTCTCCCTCGGCGTGGAGACCATCGACGAGCTGGGGTTCCTGAAGCGCCTGAAGCGCTAGCCTTCCAGGCCCTCCAACTCCACCCGGTAGATGCCCCGGCCGAAGCTGGCCGCGTACAGGGTGTTCGTGGCCGCGTGGACCCGCATGTCCGTGATCGGAGCAAGCGGGGGGTCGTCGCCGACCTTCAGCCAGTGCCGGCCCTCCTCGTCCTCCTCGGCGTCTCGCGACACGTAGACCCCCACGTCGGTGGCCACCACCAGCGCGCCGCCCAGGATGACCACGTCGTTGACCGGCGCGTTGGGCAGGTTCCCGCTGATGTCCTCCCAGGTGGCCGCGCCGTCCCGGGTCCGGAACACGTGCGCGGTGTCGCTCCCGCTGCGGAAGCCGGAGAACGTGGCGTAGGCCAGGTCCTCGTCCGCGGGATCGACGGCGATCCGGGTCACCCACCGCTCGGGCAGGGTGGGGTCCTCGGCCCGGATCCAGGTCTGGCCGAGGTCGGGGGTGGACCAGATGCGCCCGTCGTCGGTGCCCACGTAGATCCGGTTCCCGTCGGTCTTGGCCGGGGCGATGGTCTGGATCGTGCCGTAGTTCGGGTACCGGAGGTCTGGCGGCGGCCCGCCAGTCAGGTCGGGGCTGATCGCCGTCCATGTGCCGCCGCCCTGGGTGGTCCGGTTCAGGCGGTTCCCGGCGTAGTACATGATGTTCGGGTCGTTGGGGTCGAACTCCACCGGGGTGAACCATCCACGCCTGTTGGAGGTGGTGGATCCGAAGGACCCGCCGCCCTGCTTGTTGCACGAGCCGTACTGGCTGCACCCGTAGTAGATCGTGTGGTTGTTGTAGTTGATCAGGGTCTGCAGGCCGTCCCCGCAGCCGAACGAGTTCATGGCCGCGCCGTCGAACGAGCGGAGGCACCCGTTGTCCTGGGTGCCGCCGGTGTACCGGCTGGGGTCCTGCTGGGACACGTCAACGCTGTAGAACTGGGTGTACGGCTCGTACGTGGCCTTGGTCCACGTGCCCAGGCCGTTCGTGTCCGAGCGGTAGAAGCCGCCGTCGTTGCCGAGGTACACACGGCCGGTGACCTTGGGGTCCCAGGCCATGGCGTGCTGGTCGGCGTGCACCCCGGGCGCCGACGCCCACACCAGCCCGGCGTTCAGCGACGACACCAGGGACACGCCCGCCACCCACACGTGGTTCGGGTTCACCGGGTCCACCCACACCCGGCCGAACCACCAGCCGAACGTGGACTGCGACATGGAGGTGGACGTGGCGGTGGGGATCACGGTCCACGTCGAGCCGAAGTCAAGGGAGATGTAGAAGCCCAGGAAGTCGCCGTCGGTCTCGATGACGATCGCGTACAGCCGGTTGGGTGTGGACGGGGCCACGGCCACCCCGATCCGCCCGATCGCCTGCGAGGCCGCGGGGAGGCCGTTCTCCAGCCGGGTCCACGTGGCGCCGCCGTCCTGCGAGCGGTACAGGCCCGAGCCCATGCCGCCGTACACGCGGAGCTCGGGCATGCGGATCGTCTCCCACATCGCCGCGTAGACGTTCTGGGGGTTCACCGGGTCGATGGCCACGTCCACGGCGCCGGTGATCTCGTTGGCGCCGGCCAGGACCTTGGTCCACGTGTCGCCGCCGTCCAGCGACCGGTACAGTCCCCGGTCACCGCCCGGCCGGAACAGGTCGCCCCGCGAGGCCACGAAGATCCGGTTGGGGTTGGTGGGGTCGACGGCGATGCGTCCGATCGCCCCGGAGTCCGGCAGGCCCACATGCTCCCAGGTCACGCCGCGATCCTTGGACCGGTAGATCCCCGTTCCCCCGTACACGATGCTGCCCCCGCCGTTGTTGGCCTCACCGGTCCCCGCGAACAGCGTCCCGTTCGACGAGATGGCCAGGGCGCCCATCGACTGCGTGAGGTCGCTGGGCCAGATCGGCGCGAAGGTGCTGCCCGCGTCCGTGCTCTTCCACACGCCGCCGGTGGCCGCCGCCGCGTACACGGTGTCGGCCAGGGTGGGATCCACGGCCACGTCCACCAGCCGGCCGCCGATGTTGGACGGGCCCACCAGCTCCCACTCCTTCTCGGCCACCTCGGGGTCGGTCTCCGCGGTCTCCGCGGCCACGGCCTTCATCTGCTTCACCGCCCGCTCGAAGGCGTTGGCCGGGATGTCGTCCTGGGTCGAACGCTGTAGGAGCATCCACTCGTCGGGCTCGGCGGGGTTCTCCTCGGTCTCGAGGGCAGCGGGCGTACGTGCCACGGGAGCCTGGGGGCTCCGGAGCGAGCCGGCTACCAGGAGCCCGGCGATGCCCACCACGGTCAGCGAAAGCCCGGCGATCCGTGCCCTCATGCGAGAACCCCCCTCAGTCAAGTGCGAACGAGGAGGGGTTCGACACGGCCTCGGTGAAGTCCTTTGTGCGCCTGCACAAAGGTTCAGAGGACGATCGTCTGGACCGCTGTGGCGCAGTTGGTGCCGAAGCAGGCCTCGGCCCACAGGTTGTAGGCGCCGGGGGGAGGACCGCCGACGTCGATGGTAGCCGAGAAGGCTCCGCCGTCCTCGTTCGCCTCCGTGAAGCCATCCGGTACGAGGCCAGCGGGCGACAGGGCCACCCGCACGCTCCGGGAGGCCACCGGGTAGCTCTCGTCCTGGGTCAGGACGTCGCCGGTTCCGCCCTGCGAGAAGTAGGCGGCCGGCGCGGTGGAGATGCCCTCGAAGATCGTTGCGGGCTCGATCATGGCCCCGGTCAGCGACCCGCCGGCGTGCTGCTCCAGCAGGGCCCGCGGGACGACCACCCGGATCCGGTTGGCGCTTCCGTCCATGTGCGCCGCGAGGGAGGCCACGTCCTCGCAGGTGATG
>DASWKD010000311.1:0-4201 GCA_036396815.1 Actinomycetota bacterium
TGCCGCCCGCCCGGTTCGGATCTGTGGCGTACGCGCTGAACAGGGTGGGCACGATGGCCTCGGACACCCCGGGTCCCGGATCGGCCACCGTGAACCGGTACCCAACGTCGTGGGGGGCGCCCCCGAGGTGCGCCGGGGCGCCCTCCGGCGCGTACTTGAGCGCGTTGTCCAGCAGGTTGAGCAGGGCTCGCTCCACCCTCCCGGCATCGGTGACAAGGGTGGCGGGAGCGACGTCGATCACCACCTGACCCCCCCGCCCCACCTTGGCCGCGCCCGAGGCCCGTGTGGCCACCTCGGCCATGTCCCACTCCGCCAGGCGCAGGGGAGCGTCGGGCCCCAGCGTGTCGGGGACCAGGGCCTCGGCCAGCATCTCCGTCAGCCGCTCGGCCTGCGAGGCCACGATCTGCAGCAGCTCGTCGCGGTCTCCCTGGGCCAGCAGGTCACCCTGGGTCATCAGGGTCCGGGCCGAGCCCAGGATGGAGGTCAGCGGGGTCCGGAGGTCGTGCTGGATGCCGGCCGCCAGGAGGCTCTGCGACTGCCGGACCTCGTGCAGCTCGTGGCGAAGGTTCTCGACCTCGCGGCTGGAGGACAGCAGGGCGGCCAGCACGGCGGCCGGGGCTGAGGCCCGCCGAAGGTCCTCCACCCCGCCCTGCCGACCGGCTCCCACCAGCAGGAGGCAGGCCCCGCCCGAGGGGAGCGGGGTGGGGATGTGGCCGAGCGATCCGAAGGACGTCCAGGGCTCGAGAGGGATCGAGGAAGGGGGCGACCATCCGGCGGGCCGGCCGACCAGGGCCCGGACGGCCCGGCACATCGCTCCCTCGAGCTGTCCGGGGCCGCCCAGGTCGGCGGCCCTGCCTCCCGAGGCGGCCACGAGCTCCACCGGCCCGGGGCCCGGGGGGGCCAGGTACACGGCCGCCAGACCAGCCTCCAGCTGTGGCTGGACCGCTGCCAGCACGCCGGCCAGGCCGGTCTGCGGGTGCCTCAGCGCCCGCATGGCGAGGATCATCGTCTCTTCCACGTTCCCCCCCGTCCCTCGGTTGGAAGCATCGGTCCTCCCGGGGACGGGATTGAGTAGCACGATATGGCCATTTCCGGTGGCCCGAGGTGCCTAGCCCCCTCCCCCGCCCGGCCCCTGCGGGAGGGGGAACGCCGAGGATGGAATCACCGCGAACCGGGCACATGCATCCGGGGCGTCGGGCAGGGAGTCCGCGGCCAGGATCCGTGCGGCCGCGTCCCCCAGACCGGGGACCCGGTCCACGTGGCGCTTCCACCGTCGGGTCCGGCCGGCGATCAGGTCCGCCACCCGATCGGCGGTCAGGCGCTCCGGCCCTGCCGCGGCCAGGGTCCCGTCAACGGCTTCCGCGCGGTGGTCGGCCGCGACCAGGACCCGGGCCACGTCCTCGGCCAGCACGGGGGCCATGACCTGCGTCCCGGGTCCCACCACCACCGGCGGGCGCCGCCGGGCCAGCAGGGCGGTGAGGATCATCCACGCCGATCCCTCCCCCACCACGTGGGTGGTCCGCAGGATCACATGCTCGAGGCCGGCCCCGCTCACCAGGGCCTCCGCCCGGCCAAGGGCCCGGAGCGTAGGGTTGGGAGACCCGGGGGAGGCACCCACGGAGGAGAGGAGCAGCAGCCGGCGGATCCCCGCGGCGGCCGCCGCGGTCAGGACCGCCTCCACCACCTTCAGGTTGATGCGTTCGGTGTCTCCGTCGGCGGCCAGGGGGTCGGCGGCCAGGTGGCACAGGGTGTGGGCATCCTGGAGCAGCGGCCACAGGACGTCCTCGCCGGAGGGATCGCCCACCGCCACCTTGGCCCCCAGGGCCCGCAGGACCCGGGCCCGGTCCCGGTCGGGGGCCGATGCCCGGACCTCGCCTCCCCGGGAGACGAGCATGGGAACCAGGGCCCGGCCCACGGGACCGTCCGCCCCGGTCACGGCGACGGGCATGTCACCAGATGTCTTGGAGGAGCTCCGCCTCGCGGAGCTTGCGCAGGGCCTCCCGCTCCACCTTGCGCACGGTCTCCGCGGACACGCCCACCGCCTCGCCGACCTCGCGCAGGCTCATGGTCCGACCGTTGCCCAACCCGTACCGGAGACCCACCACCTCGCGCTCCAGCGGCTCCAGGGTGCTGGCCACCGCGGTGGCGATCTCGTGACGCATCATGGTGTCCTCCACGGCGTCCACCGGGTTCTCCGTCTCCACCTGGGCCACCAGGTCCCCGAGCTCGGCGTCCTCCCCCACCGGCTCCTGGAGGGACCGGGGCTCCTGGCGGGAGGCCGTCTCCAGCTCCTCCAGCGTTTCCACCGGGACGTCGGCCTCCTTGGCCAGCTCCTCTGGGGTGGGCTCCCGTCCCGTGCTCTGCACCAGGCGCTCCCGGGCCTGGCGGACCTTCCGAAGGCGCTCCTGGACGTGCACCGGGATCCGGATCTGGCGCCCCCGGTCGGCGATGGCCCGGGTGATGGCCTGCCGGATCCACCACGTGGCGTAGGTGGAGAACTTGAAGCCTCGCCGCCAGTCGAACAGCTCCACGCCGCGCATCAGCCCGATGTTCCCCTCCTGGATCAGGTCCAGGAGTGGCAGGCCCTGCCCCTGGTACTTCTTGGCGATCGACACCACCAGCCGAAGGTTGGCCAGGATGAACCGCCGCCGGGCGTCCCGGGCCCTGCGGATCTCCCGTTCCAGGCGCTGGATCGAGCGCTCGGCCCGGATCCGTCCCGAGGCCAGCTTCTCGGCCGCCTCGGCCCCGTGCTCGATGGTGATGGCCAGCTCCACCTCCTCCTCCTTGGTCAGGAGGGGCTCGGAAGCCGCGGCCTCCAGGTACAGGCGGAGGTCGTCGATGTCCGACGGGTGAGGCGCGTCGCGGGGGAGTCGCTTCTTCATCGAGGGGTAGTGTTCCACGTCCGGGCCGGAACGGCCCAACCGCGGGAGCCTATCCGGCCGAGCCCCCGGTGCTCACCCGCATGGCCTTCTGGTAGACCAGGATCCCGCCCAGCCACTGGCCCACGACCAGGACCAGGTACCCAAGGATGCCCAGCACGATCCAGATCGTGTCGGCCTCCAGCGCATGCCGCTCCGGCCACCGGAGCACCATCATCGAGGCGAAGAACCCGAACGTGATGAACTGCAGGATCATGTGCCGGGTGGCGATCCGGCGCTTCGCGGAACCGCGGACCATGCCCCACCAGTCGACCAGACCGGTGGTCACCGCCAGGACGCTGGCCAGGGCCGCTCCGACGATCAGGTAGGTCCCCGCCAGGACCAGGCCGGGGGTGGGGGCGATCCGCGACATCACGTCGAACACCACCACCGCCAGGTAGAAGGCCACCGGGAAGTGCACGAACATGGGATGGGAGGGATGGCCGAGCGGCCTGCCCTGGACGACCTCCTTGAGCGTCCAGCGGCGCGTCCGGCCCTGCTCGTCGACCGTCTTCAGAAGACCCATGGCTCCCGGGGCCCCGGCCTTCGAACCGGGGCCCCCATCATACCGCCGTCCCCTACGCCTTCTTGACCGTCTCGTCGAAGTTCCGGGTCGCCTCCTCGACGGAGACGCCGGCGGCGTCGGCCGCCGCCTTGAGGTCGTCGTACGTGATATGGCGGTCGTCGCCGTGGTCGGCGTTCAACTCACCGCACCCGCAGGTGAGACACATGGACCTCACTCCTTCCCTCGGGGGCCCGGGTCTGCCACCGGAGCGCTACCCACCGGCCGGGACGTCCAACCCTCAGAGGATATCCGTTGGTCCGGAACGCGCAACCTCAGGCCAGGGCGGCCCCCAGGGCCCGCAAGGACCGGCCGCGGTGGCTGATGCGGTCCTTCTCCTCCGGGTCGAGCTGGGCCATCGTCCGGTCCCAGCCGGCAGGCTCGAAGATCGGATCGTAGCCGAAGCCGCCTTCGCCGGTGGGCCTCGTCCGCAGGAAGCCCTCGCACGTTCCCTCGGCCCAGACATCTTCTCCGCCGGGGAGCGCCACGGCGGCCACGGCCCGGTACCGGGCGGTGCGGCCACTCCCGGGGATGCCCTTGAGCGCGGCCAGCAGGGCCCGGAGGTTACGCTCGTCGGTGGCCTCCTCCCCGGCGTACCGGGCGGAGCGGGGCCCCGGGGCCCCGCCCAGGGCGTCCACCTCGATGCCCGAGTCGTCGGCCAGTGCCGCCTCCCCGGTGGCCGCGGCCACCGCACGGGCCTTGGCCAGCGCGTTGTCGAGGT
>DASWKD010000312.1:0-3265 GCA_036396815.1 Actinomycetota bacterium
CAGCTCGACATGTGGCGGAACCGGCCGGCGTTCCGGAAGAGCTTCCCCGAGCTGGCCGATGACCTGTTCGCCTCGGGCCAGGCCCCTCCCTGCATCCTGGTGTGGGTGGACGCGTGGACCTCGCTGGGCGGGTCGCAGTTCCTCGACTCGCCGGGCACCGGGCGATACCACACCTACCTGTGCGAGGAGATCGTGCCCTGGGTGGACGAGCGGTACCGGACGCTGCCCGAGGCCGCCCACCGGGGGATCGCCGGCAAATCGAGCGGCGGCTACGGGGCGATGGTCACGCCCATGCTCCGGCCCGACCTGTTCGGCGGACTGGCCACCCACGCCGGGGATGCCCTGTTCGAGGTGTGCTACCTCCCCGGGTTCCGGGAGACCGTCCGGGTCCTCCGCGACCACTACGACGGCTCGTACGAACGGTTCTGGGACGACTTCCGGAGCCGCCCGGCCTTCTCCAAGGACTGGGACGACAACCTCCTCAACGACTGGTGCATGGCCGCGTGCTACTCGGCCGACGAGGACGGCACCGTCCACCTGCCGTTCGACGTGAGGACCGGCGAGCTGATCCCCGAGGTGTGGGACCGGTGGCTGGCCTGGGACCCGGTGCGCATGGTCCCCGGGCACGCCGAGTCTCTCCGCGGCCTCCGGGCCATCTTCATCGACGCCGGGACCCGCGACGAGTGGTACCTGGACCTTGGCGCGGAGGCCTTCCGCAGGGCCCTGGCCGCCGTCGGAGTGACCGACGTGGCCTTCGAGCTGTTCGACGCCACGCACATGGCCATCGAGTACCGCTACCCCGTCGGGCTCCGGTACCTGGCCCAGCGGCTGTCCGCCTAGACCTTCAGCCGGATGGCCTGCGGGATCACCGCGAACATGGCCGGAGTGGTCCCCAGGACCTGGCTGTCGGCCTCCACGGGGAGCGGCCGGTCGGCCTCAACCGAGATGCGCTTCCCCCGGAGCTCCTTGAAGGTGGGCCCGGGGATGTGCTCGCCGCGGTAGAACTTCGGGATGAGCGTGAACGCCTCCGACCGAGGCCCGATGCTCACCTGGACGTCGAACAGGCCGTCGCCCGGGTACGAGCGCGGGCTGATGCGCATCCCGCCGCCGTTGTACTGGCCGTTGGCCACCACCACGTTGTTGGCCCGGTGGTCGTAGGTCTTGCGGTCGGCGCGGACGGTGACCCGGAACGGCTTGTGCCGGGCCAGGGACATCCAGAACGCGAGGAAGTGCCGCGACCGGCCCAGGCGGCGGAACCGCTCCGAGCGCCCGGCCACCGCCCCACCCAGGCCCGCCTGAGCGATGTTGGCGAAATAGCGGACCAGGCGACCCCCGTCCGAAGTGACCTCGACGCGCCCCGCGTCGATCGGGTACGTTCGGTCGCCGGCCAGGTGCCGGGCCGCCCGGATCACGTCGCCCGGCAGCCCGAACGTCCGCACGAAGTCGCAGCCGGATCCCGCGGCCACGATCCCCAGCACCGCGTCCTCGGCCACCACCCGGTCGTCGGCGATCATGCCGTTGACCACCTCGTGCACGGTCCCGTCGCCGCCCACCGCCACCAGGAAGCGCTCACCGGCATCCAGGGCCTCCCGGGCCAGCCGCGTGGCGTCGCCGGGGCCGCGGGTCTCGGCGAACCGGTAGGCCAGCCCGGCCGACTGGAGCTGGCGCTCCAGCTCGGGGAGCTCGTCGCGGACCCTGCCCCGGCCCGCCCGAGGGTTGACGATGGCCACCAGCGGCCCGAACGGACTGGTCACAGCCCCGTGTAGGCCACGACACCTCGGTTGACCGCCTCACGGGCCGCCCGGGCCGTGGCCGACGCTTCCTCGTCCCCGACGTCCTCGATCTGGCGGAGCATGTCCAGGAGCTGCTTGCAGGTTCGCACGAAGTCTCCGGCGGCCAGCCCGGACTCGGCCAGCACGTCCTCCAGGGATTTCCCCTCCGCCCAGTGGAAGGCGATCGAGGCGAACCCGCCGTCCAGCTCCCGGGACAGCTCGACGCCGTGCGACTCCTCCACTCGGCGGATCCGCGCCCACAGGGTCTGGAGGCGCCCCAGGCGGCTCCGGACGTCGGCGGTGGGCATCTCCGGGGTCCGGGGCACGCGCTCCCGCGACTCGTACACGAACGCCGAGACCAGGGCGGCGAACGCGGCCGGAGAGGTGCCGTGCAGGATGCGCTCGGCCAGGGCCTCTGCCAGGACGATGTCGCCCTCGCCGTAGATCCTGGTCAGGCGGGTCCCGCGCTCGGTGAGCTCGAACCCCCGCACGTACCCGAGCTCCTCGAGCACGGCCAGGACCCGGTCGAACTGGCGGGCCAGGGAGTCCGTCCGGGTCCGGATCCGGCGCTCCTGCCCCTCCACCTGCCGGCGGAGCCGGGAGGACCGGGCCGCCCACCGCTCGTGGGTGGGCAGGTCGGGGCACGAGGCCACGGGGTGCCGCTCGGCCCGTCGGTCCAGCTCCTCGGCCCGGGCCCGGTCCTCCGGCGAGACCCGTGCCCGCCGGGGTTTGGGCGGCCGGAGGTCCATGGACGCCAGCTTGGCGGCCACGTCCCGGCGGTACCGCGCGCTGCGGGAGCTCCCCCGCGGGAGCGGGATGCGGGCCAGCGACGCGGGGGGCTCGGGGAAGTCCTTGGCCGAGGTCCGGAAGAACCGGCGGTCCTGTCCCAGCATCGTGGGCCGCCCGTCCCGGTTCGTGAGCACCACGGCCAGCCCGCGCCGGCTGGCCCGGGGGACATGGACCACGTCGCCGGGGCGCAGGGCGTCCATCGCCGCCCGGACCGCTCCCTGCTGGGCCCGGCCCAGGGCCTGGGTGGCTCGCCGCCGGATGGCCTCGGCCTCCTCCCGGAGTGCCCAGTACTCGGCGAAGTCGCCGCGGTCGCACCGGGTGCGCTCCAGGTACCCGTCCAGGGCCTCCTGGTCCCGCGTGCGCTGGCGCTCCATGGCCACCACGCCCCGGTCGGCGCGGAACTGGGCGAAGGAGGAGTTCAGGAGGGCCCGGGCCTGCTCCGGGGTGTAGTTGCGGACCAGGTTCACGGCCATGTTGTACGAGGGCTTGAACGAGGAGGTCAGCTCGTAGGTCCGGGTGCTGGCCAGCCCGGCTACCCGCTCGAAGTCCACCTGCTTCTGGTGCAGGACCACCGCGTAGCCCAGGTCGTCGATCCCCCGGCGGCCAGCCCGTCCGGTGAGCTGCGTGTACTCGCCGGGGGTCAAGAGCTCGTGGCGCTCGCCGGAGAACTTCCACAGGTCCTCGATGACCACGGTTCGGGCCGG
>DASWKD010000313.1:0-4166 GCA_036396815.1 Actinomycetota bacterium
ACTTCAGGGCGCCCTCGGTGGCCCGGCTCCGGGCCAGGACCGTGGACCGGTCGGCGGCCAGGATCTGCCCCCGATCCACGACGTACTCTTGGATCAGGAGCCGCTTGTTGGCCGGGTTGTTGGCCAGGTCATCCGCGGCGATGACCTGGATGTAGTTGACGTTGAGGGCCAGGAGGCCGAACAGGACCAGGAAGCCCGTGGCCAGCCGGCGGATCTGCCGGTCCATCAGCCCTCCTCCTCCCGCGACGGCCCGGCCGAGGTCCGGACCAGGAGGGCCAGGAGCACGAAGTTGGCCACCAGGCTGGACCCGCCGTAGGACACGAACGGCAGGGTGATGCCCGTGAGCGGGATCAGCCGGGTGACCCCGCCGATGATGACGAAGGTCTGCAGGGCCAGGATGGTCCCCAGGCCGGCCGCCAGGAGCTGGCCGAAGTCGTCGGCCCGGGTCAGTGCGGTGCGGAACGCCCGGGCCATCAGCAGGACGAACAGCAGGAGCACGGCGATCGTGCCCAGCAGGCCCAGCTCCTCGCCGATGGCCGCGAACACGAAGTCCGTGGGCGCGTCGGGGATGTCCTGGGGCCGGCCCTGCCCGAGCCCGGTGCCGGCGATCCCCCCGGTGGCCATGGCGAACAGCGACTGGGCCACCTGGTACCCCTCGTCCTGGATGAACCGTGGGTCCAGGGCGTGCAGCCACACCGTGATCCGGTCCTGGACGTGGGTGAAGGCGCGGTACGCGAACAGTGCCCCCGCGGCGAACATCATCCCGCCGAAGATCAGGTACGCGGAGCGAGCGGTGGCCACCCACAGCATCACCACCACCAGGCCGAAGAACAAGAGCGACGACCCCAGGTCCTTCTGGAAGAACAGCACGGCCAGGGACACCAGCCATGCGAACAGGAGCGGGCCCAGGTGGCGCGGCTCCGGCAGAGCCAGCGGCCCCAGGCGCCGGGTGGCCACGGCCAGGAGCTCCTTCCTCGCTGCCAGGTAGGACGCGGCGAACACCACGATCAGGACCTTGGCCACCTCGGCGGGCTGGAATCGCATGGGGCCCAGGGCTATCCACACTCGGGCGCCCCGGATCTCCTGGCCCAGCCCCGGGGCCAGCGGGAGCAGGAGCAGGAGGAGCCCCAGGAAGCCCAGCGTGTAGGTGAAGGCATCCAGCTGGCGGTGGTCCCGGATGATGACCAGGGTCAGCGCGAACAGGAGCAGGCCCAGCAGCAGCCACCCGGCCTGGGCCACCGCCCGCTCCGGGTCCAGCCGGTCGATCACCGCGAAGCCCAGCCCGGCCAGGAGCGCCCCCACCGGAAGGAAGATCGGGTCGGCCCCGGGAGCGAACCGGCGCACCGCCAGGTGCGCGAACACGTAGCCTCCGGTGATCAGGAGGCCGAACGCGGCCACCCCCGCCGGGACGGCCCCGTCCCGTCCCAGCCCCACCAGCGCGTATGCGCCCACGGCCACGATCAGGGCCAAGACCAGGAGTCCGAGCTCCGCGTTCCGCCGGTGGCGTTCGGGTGCCGCGTCGCTCATGCCGAGGGTGAGGGGCTGGGGGCCGGGAGGGGTGGTGCGGTGTCCGCCCTGATCTGGGAGATGATCCGGCGGGCCTCGGCCTCCGATCCGGCGGTGATCCCCTCTTCCAGCCCGCTCCACACCTGGGAGCCCTGGGCTCGCGCGGCGGGGATGTCGGTCCGCTCCGCCAGGGTGGACAGGTCGTAGCCGAGCACGGACACGGGCGCCCCCCGGAACAGGGCCACCCGTCCGCCATCCACCCCGACGAACCACTGCCCGTTCAGGTAGGCGCGGGCGCCAACGGCGCCGCCGGCCAGCAGGAGGGCCACCATCGCCGCCCAGACCAGCCGGCGCGGCCACCGCCGCCTCCGGGGGGGCGAGGGCTCGCCGCGGGCTCGGACGGCGGCCGATCCGGGCTCGGCGGGGATGGGAGCGGGCGCCGGCTCCGTCTCCACCACGTCCAGGATGACCACCGTGACGTTGTCCTGGCCGCCGGCCTCCAGGGCCGCGGTCACCAATGCCTCGGCCGTTGGCTGGGCGGCTCGCCCGGAAGCCAGGATCCCGTGGACGTCGCGGTCCGTGATCATCGAGGTCAGGCCGTCGCTGCACAGCAGGATCCGGTCGCCGGCCGTGATCTCCACGGTGGCCTGGTCCACCTCCACGTCGCCCTCGATCCCCAGGGCCCGGGTCAGGATGCTCCGCTGGGGGTGGACGTCGGCCTCCTCGGGGGTCAGGCGGCCCTCGCTCACCAGGCGCCGGACCAGCGTGTGGTCTTCGGTCAGGGCCGTGAGCTCCCCGTCCCGGAGCAGGTACGCTCGCGAGTCCCCCACGTGCGCCAGGTGGAACCGGCCCGTGCCGGCCACCGCCGCGGTGAGCGTGGTCCCCATCCCCTTGAGGTTCGGGTCGGCCTCCGCCCGGGTGTGCACCACCTGGTTGGCCCGGACCACGCCCTCCCGCAGGCGGTCGGGGATGGTGGCCTCGTCACCGTCCGCCGTGGAGACGTCCTTCAGGGTGTCCAGGGCCACGCTGGACGCCACCTCCCCGCCCTGGTGCCCCCCCAGCCCGTCGGCCACGGCGAACAGGGGATCGGCCACCAGGTAGGAGTCCTCGTTGCGCTCACGGACCCGGCCCACGTCCGTGGCCGCTCCCACCGCCACCTTCAACGGCGCACCTCCAGGTAGGTGTTGCCGATCCGGATCCGGTCGCCCGGGGCGAGATGGGCGGGCGCGGTGACCTTGGTCCTGTTGAGGTACGTGCCGTTGGTGGAACCCAGATCCTCCACCATCCATGTC
Source organism: Actinomycetota bacterium (assembly GCA_036396815.1). Taxonomy (GTDB): domain Bacteria; phylum Actinomycetota; class UBA4738; order UBA4738; family CALAEC01; genus DASWKD01. Next base: position 2,799 of record DASWKD010000313.1, read on the forward strand.
CCGTTGCGCTCGCTGATCCGGGCGTGCTGCTGGGATGCATAGGTGTCGTCCAGCCGGATGTCGGTGTCGGGAGCCCGGCCGATGGTCAGAGTCCCGTTCAGCTTGTGCTGGCTGCCGCGCCCCCCCTTATCGGTGAGCAGGACCACCCGTCCGGGGGACCCGCCCCGAGCCTTGCGGACCGGCTTGGTCCGCGGGGTGGCGGCCCGGCGCTCCCGCCGGCCGTACAGGTCGGCGGCGATGGTCCGCACCGCCCGGTACACGAAGAAGTAGAGCAGCAGGAGGAGGACCAGCTTCAGGATCGTCAGCACGAACGGAGGCATCCCCTCACCCTCTCCGGAACTCGAGGACCGTGCGGCCGATCGTGATCCGATCGCCGTCGGTGAGCGTGTGCTGGCCCACCTCTGAGCCGTTGACCATGGTGCCGTTCGTTGAGCCCAGGTCGGCCAGGACGAAGTCGGGGCCCTGCTTGCGGACCTCGGCGTGGCGCCGGCTGGCCCCCGGATCCGAGATCTCGATGTCCGACCCCTCCATCCGCCCGATCACCGCCGGGCCCTCGCGGAGGGCGAACTCCCGGGCCGCCTTCCCCTCCTCCAGCAGGACCAGGATGGCGTGGCCGGGGAGGGGGGCTCCATCCGATGGGGCTGGGCCGGTCTCCTCGGTGAGCTCCGCGTCCAGGCGGAAGTCGCCGCGCTTGAGTCCCGGGTCGGTCTGGAACGTGACCTGGGGCGCGGCCACCAGGCCGAACCCCCGCTCCCTGGCGCCCTGGACCACGACCTGCTCGAGCTCGCCGGCCAGCCCTCGCTCCATCCCGGAGAACCGCTCCCGGTCGTCCTCGGCCAGGTGGATCACGTAGCGGTTGGGGACCCAGATCTCCTTGACGCCCACGGTCTTGTGGGCCTCCATCTCCCGCATGATCCGTCGGGCCAGCTCCACGGGGTGCACCCCGGAGCGGAAGGCCTTGGTGAACGCTCCCTCCACGATGCGCTCCAGGCGGCTTTCGAAGTCTCGGAGGATGCCCATGGGGGTCCTTTTCCCGGAAGTGCCTGCGATTATAGTCAGGCCCCCGAACGCCACCCCGGCTTCCTGCTACCATCGGTCGAGCACCCCGGGCGGGTGGCGGAACTGGCAGACGCGCAGGGTTCAGGACTCTGTGGGCGCAAGCCCGTGGGGGTTCGACTCCCCCCTCGCCCACCGGCAGTGGGCCGAACGACCGACGTCCCTCACCGAACGGCTCACCTGCGAAGTTGTCACTCTTTGCTATTCGCAGGACCCGGCCCGTCGACCATACTTGGCTCCATGGCTATGGCCGACGCGATCGACCTCGCTCATGACCTGGACCATGCCCTTCAGCGAGGGCAGATGGTCCTC
>DASWKD010000314.1:0-6295 GCA_036396815.1 Actinomycetota bacterium
CGCCGCCGGCCGGCCCCTCCTGACCGAGCCGGGCCGGGTCACCGCGCTCCTGGAGGAGCGGGCCCCGGCCTACGCCGAGGCCGGCTCCCCCCTGGACACCACCGGCCGCACCGTTGCGGAGACGGCCGCCGCCCTGGCCGGGCGCGCTCCGTCGCCGGCGGGGCCCCTGTCACTGATCGTGGGCGAGACGGAGGCCTTGGTCGGCCGGGGCGCCGTGGAGGGGCTGCCCGGGCACATCACCGAGGCGTTCCCCCGGGCCACCATGGCCGTCATCGTGACCGATCCCCGCGCCGCCGAGGTGGCCGGGCGGGTCATGGCCCTGGCCGGTGCTGCCGGATTGGAGCCGCACCGCATCGACGTCCCATCCGGCGAGGCGGCCAAGTCCATCCGCGTGGCCGAGGAGGTGTGGCGGGGCCTCCTCGGCCTCCGGCTGACCCGGGCCGATCCGGTCATCGCCGTGGGCGGCGGGGCCACCCTGGACGCGGCCGGGTTCGCCGCGGCCACGTTCCTGCGCGGCGTGCCCACCGTGCTGGTGCCCACCACCCTGCTGGCCATGGCCGATGCCTGCCTGGGCGGGAAGGTGGCCGTGGACCTCGGTGGAGCCAAGAACACGGTGGGCGCGTTCCACCCCCCGCGCCTGATCGCCGCCGACCCCGACGCGCTGGCCGGCCTCCCGCCGGACGTGCTCCGGACCGGCCTGGCCGAGGTGATCAAGGCCGGGGTCCTGGCCTCGCCCCTGCTGCTCGACGTCCTCCCCCAGGACCCGCCCCTGGGCTGGGTGGTGGAGCAGGCCCTGCGCATCAAGGCGGCCTACGTGAGCGCGGACCCGGAGGATCGCGGCGTTCGCCGTGCCCTCAACCTGGGGCACACCTTCGCCCATGCCATCGAGGCCGCCACGGGGTACGCGGTGCCCCACGGCGAGGCGGTGGCCGCCGGCCTGGTCGCCGCGGCCCGGCTCGGCGGCCGGGTGGGCGTCACCCCGGCCGGCGTGACCGAGCGGGTGGCCGCGGCCCTCGAGGGCCTCGGCCTGCCCACCGCTCCCCCGAGGCTGGACCGGGCGGCCCTGGGCCGGGCCATGCTGACCGACAAGAAGCGGTACGGCCCCGGGGTGGCCTTCGTCCTGCCCACCGAGGACGGAGCGGACCTGGTCGAGGACATCGAGGTGGAGACCGCCCTCGACGCGCTCCAGGGAACGGACCGATGAAGGTCCTGGTCCTGCACGGGCCCAACCTCAACCTGCTGGGCGAGCGAGAGCCCGAGGTGTACGGGACCCTGACCCTGGACCAGATCGACCAGCGCATCCTGGACCACGCGGCCTCGCTCAACGTGGAGGTCCGCACCGCCCGGTCGAACGTGGAAGGGGAGCTGGTGACGCTTATCCAGGACGCCCGGAGCTGGGCGGCGGGCATCGTCCTCAACCCCGGTGGGTACGCCCACACCAGCGTGGCCATCCGTGACGCCGTGGCCGCCATCGACGTCCCGGTGATCGAGGTCCACCTGTCGAACCCGTCGGCCCGCGAGGAGTTCCGCCACACGGACCTGGTCGGCGGAGCGTGCGCCGGGGTGATCAGCGGCTTCGGGTGGCGGAGCTACGCGCTGGCGCTGGACGCGCTGTCCGGGCTGGGGAACGAGGCCGACAGCGGGAGCGGCCCGGGGCGTCCCAGGAAGTAGCCCTGGGCGTACCCGAAGCCCAGCTCCCGGAGAGCCTCGAGCTCACCGGCGGTCTCCACTCCTTCGGCCACCACCATGGCGTCGAACTGCCCCGCGAAGGAGACCAGCGAGGCGGCCAGGGCCCGCCGGACGGGATCCGTGTCCACGTCGCGGGTCAGCGACACGTCGAACTTGATCAGCTCGGGGCCCAGCTCCAGGATGTGGCTCAGGCTGTCGAACCCTGCTCCCGCGTCGTCGGCGGCCAGCCGGGCCCCGGTCGCGCGAAGAGCCTCCACCGCTTGGTTCAGCTGGTAGTGGTTCTCCACGGGAGCGCGCTCGGGCAGCTCCAGAACCACCCGCTCGGAGGCCACGCCGGCCAGCGACTCGGCGAGCCGGGGCGACAGGAGCGCCTGCACGGACACGTTCACCGCCAGGATGCTCCCCGGGGGGATCTCGGCCAGCCGTCCCAGCGCCGCGTCCACCGCGGCCAGCTCCAGGTCCACCCCGCGGCCCACCATCCACGCCTCCTCGAACCACAGGTTGGGAGCGCGCTGGGGTTCGATCGGGAACCGGGCCAGGGCCTCGGCTCCCATCAGCGAGCCCGTCGAGATGTCGAACATGGGCTGGAACACCATCTCCACGCTGCCGGGATGCAGGGCCCGCTCCACCCGGTCCAGAGCACTGCGCAGGTCGTCCTCCCCTGTCTGGGGCTCCAGGTGATCGGTGATGATCCGGGCCAGCAGGTGGAGGTAGCCCACGGCGGAGGGATCCAGGTCCGGCCGGGGATCGTGGCTGAAGCACACCAGCGCGCCGTAGTCGGATCCATCCGGCAGAGGGACCGGGACGCCGACGAAGGCCCCGATCCGGGCCTCGGCCACCTCGCCGGAGGGGGCCAGGGCTCCATGGGCCCCGACGTCCGCCACCACGGCAGGCGCGGTCCCGGCCAGGATGGCTCCGGCGATGGTCTCCGGGGCCGGATGGGCGGTCCCCACCCGGACGCTGTCGGGCAGCATCTCGCCGTCCACCCATCGGTAGATGCGGCGGCCGTCCCGGACCTCGGCCAGGTAGGCCACGTCCAGCCCCATGTGGTGGCGGGCCTCCGCCAGGGAGCGCTGGACCACGGCGGAGGGGTCGACCTCCACCGGAAGGACCGGCCCCATCGATGCCGCTGGGTTGGACATGCGCATGCCTCCACGGGCCCTCGTGCGTGGCCCGCGTTCGGGTTCCTCGTTCTGCCTATCGGCCGGTCGGAGGGGGGAGTTGAGCCTACCCGCGCCTCAGGAACGTGGCCGAGAGGAGGCGCAAACCAGCCATAGCGATGGGGACCATGACGAACCACCTGACCTGGGTGGTGTCCCCGACCAGGCCGTAGGCCAGGAACAGCCCTCCCAGGGAGAGCCACCACCCCGCCCGGGCCGTCTCGTGGAGGGCCATCAGCACCCGGCCCGGCCCCTGGGGCTGGATCTCTCGGACCGAACGCCACGCGGTGCGCAGGCCCACCAGCACCAGGGTCGCGCCGGCCAGGATCTCCAGGAGCCTCACCCTCCATCCCCCAGCAGGCGGACCACCTCCTGGTCCGAGACCTGGGGGAACCGCCGGTACCACTGGCCCACGGCGTGGAAGGGCTCGGGCGTCTCCAGGCACACCACCCGGTCGGCCTCCTCGGCCAGGCGGGCCACGGCCTCCGGAGGGGCCACGGGCACGGCCAGCACCACCCGGGCCGCGCCGCGGGCCCGGACCCACCGCAGGGCGGCCGCCGCGGTCCCACCGGTGGCCACGCCGTCGTCCACGACCACCGCGGTCCGCCCCTGCACCTCCTGCTGAGGCCGGTCTCCCCGGTAGGCCCTGGTCCGGCGGGCGATCTCCTCCTCCTGCCGGGCCACCTCCCCCTCCAGGTACCCCGGCCCGATCCCCAGGCGTTCGATGATCTCCGCATCGAGGACCCGGACCCCCGGGGCGATGGCTCCCACGCCGAGCTCCGGGTTCCCCGGAGCCCCCAGCTTCCGGGGGACCACCACGTCCAGGAGCCAGCCCTTGGCCCGGGCGATCTCCGCGGCCACCTCCACCCCGCCGCGGGGGATGGCGTACACCACGGCCCCCGGTCCCTCCTCCAGGGCCTCCGCCAGGCGGCGGCCCGCATCGGCCCGATCCTCGAAGATCAGCGGTCCTCCTCCGGGTCCTCGGCCTCCTTCCGGGCCTGGTCCTCGCGGATCTCCCTCCGACGATCGGGGATGACCTTCCCCGGTGGAGGGACGGGCTTGCGGACCCGGCTGTACGGGTCGCGGGGAGGCCGCTTCCGCTTCCTGGGCACGGCTTCGATTATCCCTTGGGGAGGCCGGGCCCGCTGACGTACAATGTCGCATCCTTCGGGGGAGGTGCTGAGAGTGGTGAACGCGTACATCCTGATCCAGACAGAGGTCGGCAAGGCCGCCCAGGTGGCCAAGGAGGTCGCCGAGATCAAGGGCGTGACCGCGGCCGAGGACGTGACCGGTCCCTACGACGTTATCGTCCGGGCCGAGGCCGCCAATGTCGACGAGCTGGGCAAGCTGGTCGTGGCCAAGATCCAGGGCGTGGAGGGCATCACCAGGACGCTGACCTGCCCGGTCGTCCACCTGTAAGCGACCTGAGACTCGCTGCGTCGAAGGCGGGACCTGGCGGAGGGCTATCCGGCGGGTGGCCTGACACCGGTGTCCTCCAGCCCGCGCTTCCACTGCCAGGCCTGGTGGATCACCTCGGCCACCTGGCCCGGCGGGCACCCCTTCACCAGGTAAGCGAACACGCCGGCTCGGGCTCCCGCTTCGGTCAGGGCCTGATCGTCGTACACCGTGAACAGCACCACCTGGGTGGCCGGGAGGGCCCGGCGGATCATCCGGGCGGCGTCCAGCCCGCCCAGCCGCGGCATCCGGAGGTCCATGACCACCACGTCGGGCTCCACGGCCTTGGCCACGCTGACGCCGTCCACGCCGTTGGCGGCCTCGCCCACGATCTCCATCCCCACCTCACCCAGCACGTCCCGGAGGGCTTCGCGGATGGCCCGGTCGTCGTCCACCAGCAGGACCCTGGGCCCGGTCACGGCTCTACCCGGTTCGGCACGACCACCTCCAGGGTGGTCCCCTCCCCCGGCCGCGAGCGGAGGTGGAGGGTCCCTCCGGCCATGAGGACCCGTTCCCGCATGGCGCTGAGGCCGAAGTGGTTCTCTCCGGCCAGCCGAACGGCGTCCCGGGGGTCGAAGCCCACGCCGTCGTCGGCCACCCGGAGGCCAACCACGCCGTTCATGGCCTCCAGCTCCACGCGGACCCGCGTGGCCCTGGCGTGCCGGCCGACGTTGATCAGGGCCTCCTGGGCCACCCGGAAGATCACGTTCTGGAGCTCGGGGGAGATGGGCCGGATCACCCGGGCCTCGACCTGGCAGGCCACCCCCGCATCCCGGCTCAGGGCGGCGGCCTGGCCTCGGAGGGCGGCCTCCACCCCCTCCTCGTCCAGGACGGGCGGGCGGAGCCCGGCCATCATCTGGCGAAGCTCGTCGGTCTCCCGGACCAGGGCGTCCCGGGCCCGGTCCAGGATGGGCCGGCCCTGGTCCGGCTCGCCCCGGTCCATAAGGATCCGGGCGCGTTCCAGCTCCAGGCCCAGCACGGTGAGGCGCTGGATGGGCCCGTCATGGAGGTCGACGGCGATCCGGGTCCGCTCCTGCTCCCCGGCCCGGAGGGCCCGGTCGAGCAGGGAGCCTCGCTCCTGACGGGACCGCTCCAGCTCTCGGGCCATCCCCCCGACCCGCAGGAACACCAGGACGAACATCACCGCCGACCCGGCGGCCAGGGCGATCACGTCCACCTCGCCGAACAGCATCCACTGCCCCATCAGGGTGGCCGGGGCAAGCAGGGCGGCCGCGGCCAGGAAGACCAGGCGGCCCGGCGAGGCCACCACGGAGGAGGGTGGGGAGGATTCGGCCATCCCCCGGGCCGCGGGATGAAGGGCCGCCGCGCCCCACAGGACGTAGGCCAGCAGCCACAGCGCGTCGACCGCGTGTCCGGCATGGTACGAGCCGAACAGGTTCAGGGCCCCGAAGACACCGTCGGCGACCAGCGAGCACAGGAGCGCCGAGATGAGGAGCCAGAAGGAGCCGTTGCGCCGCCCGGGACCCACCACCAGCCGGGCTGCCAGCCCAAGCAGCAGCAGGTCGCCCAGCGGGTAGGCGATCGAGAACCCCGTCTCCACCCCTCCCAGGAGGGTGTCCACCACGTACGGGCGGATCAGGAACACCCAGGACAGGAGGCCCACGCCCGCCGTGACGATGGCCGCATCCACGGCCCCGGCTCGCTCGCGTCCGGGGGTCCGTCGTCGGATCAGCATCACGAGACCCGCGGCCAGAAGCGGGTACCCGGACAGGTACAGACCGTCGGCGGCGGACGGGAACGGCTCCTGGTGCAGGATCAGCTCGTAGGCATCCCACAGCAGGTCGCCGCCCACGAACAGGAGGTTCCCCAGAGCCAGGGCCAGGAGGGGCATCCGGGCCGGTCCGGCCGCCCGGCGGGCCCCCACCACCATGGCCACCACCGCACCCGCCCCGATCAGGTCGTACACGACGGCCGTCGGCCCCCCGCCCAGTCCCAGAGCATGCAGGGCGAAGTACAGGACGATCCCCCCG
>DASWKD010000315.1:0-1975 GCA_036396815.1 Actinomycetota bacterium
GACCAGGACCTGTCGCGCGTGGTGGCCACGTTCCAGGAGCGGCGCGACGAGACCCTTCGCCAGCTGGAGGGCTTCCCGGTGATCAGTCCCAGCGGCGGGTGGATGGTGCTGATGGACACCGCGTCCATGGGCATCGATCCCGCCGACGCCTCCCGGCGGATGCTCGAGCAGAAGGTGGCCGCCACCCAGATGCGCGGCTGGGGCGGCCCGGTGGCCGAGCGGTACCTCCGGTTCGTGTACAGCCGTGAGCCGATCGAGCGACTGCAGCTCCTCGGCGATCGGGCCCGGAAGGCGCTGGGCTGATGGCACGGCTGGTGGCGTTCGGGGATGCGCATCTGGGCCGGACGCACCTGGCCGCCCTTCGGGACGATCAGGGTCGGAACCTCCGGGAGGAGGACTTCCTGCGCTCGTTCGACTGGGCGATCGAGGAGACCTTGCGGCAGGAGCCGGACGGCTACCTCCTCCTGGGCGACCTGTTCGACCACGCCCGGCCGTCGTACCGGGTGTTCACCCGGGTGGCCGTCGGCCTGCGGAAGCTGTCCGACGCTGGCCTGCGCGGGGTGGCCATCAGCGGCAACCACGACACACCGCGCCTGCGCGGGACCGGCTCGCCGTACGCCGCGCTGGAAGAGTTCGTGCCCGGGGTGGCGTTCGCCTGGGCCCTGGAGGCCATGGCCGCCGACCTTGCCGGCATCAAGGTCCACGCCGTGCCCCAGACCCTGGGCGTGCCCGAGTTCCAGGAGGAGCTGGAGAAGGCGGCCGGCGCGCTGGATGCGGACGCCACCAACCTGCTCATGGCGCACGTGGCGCTGACCTCGCTTCCCGCCCGGGCCTATCCCGACATCAACGAGCTGGAGGTGGCCGAGGCCGAGTTCGACAAGCGTTTCGACCTGGTCGTGCTTGGCCACTACCACGTGCACCAGAAGGCATCGAAGCGGACGTGGTACGCGGGCTCCACGGACTCGTTCTGGTTCACCGACCGGCCCAACAACAAGATCGGGCCCAAGGGTCTGATCGTCATCGACACCGAGGACGCGAAGGTCACCCACGTCCCCAACCCCGGAGAGCGCCCGCTGGTCACCTACGGGGTGGACGCCGCCGGCCTCGGGCCCGCCGACCTGGTCACCGCGGTGGCCAGGTTCAACCCCGAGATCCCCGGCCGGGCCATCGTCCGGGTGTTCCTGAACGAGGTGGACCCCGCCGCGTACCGCCAGCTCCGGACCGAGGACTTCCAGGAGGCCCTCCAGGCCGCGGCGTACGTGCAGATCGAGCCGGACTACGGGGCGGCGGCCCTGGCCGTGCAGGGCGCCCCCACCATGGGCACCCTGGAGCAGGAGTGGTCGGGCTACCTGGAGACGCAGGACCTGGCCGGCCTGGACCGCGACCGGGTCAAGGTCATAGGCCAGCGCTTCCTGGTCGAGGCCCAGGGCGAGGAGGCCTAGCCCCTACGGTGAGGGCGGGACCGGCACCTCCGGCGCTCCCCCGTTCAGGACCTGGAGCTGCTTCCCGGTCAGGTCGACGATGGCCAGGGGCGGCACGGCGGCCGGGAGCGGCGGCAGGAGCGCCGGGTGGATCTTCCCGGCCACGTCCCCGGTCAGCTCCAGCAGGCCCTGGAGGGCCTCGGAGTACGCCCCGGGTGCGGCCAGCTGGACGATGGTCGCCGCGCCGGCGTCCTCGAACAGCCGGCGGGCGTCGTCGTCGGTGACCTCGCCCTCGCCATCTCGTGCGATGTCGGAGATGACCAGGACCCGGTCGCCCTCGAACCCCACGATGGGCAGGCGCCACAGAGCGTGGTCCCCGTTGAACACGTCGAGCTCGGGGGCGTCGTCTCGGAGGCTGGGGTTGGTCAGCGCGGCCTGGGCCAGGATCCCGAAGTAGTACGTCCGGTTCCGGTTGACGTGGCGGAACAGCGGGTTCTTCGTGGTGTCGATGAGCCGCACCGGTACCTGGAGGTTGACGTCCAGGGTGGCCGTCC
>DASWKD010000316.1:0-2213 GCA_036396815.1 Actinomycetota bacterium
AGCGCCGGTCCTACCGTGATGCGATCGTGGCCGGCGCGGTGTTCGCCGCGGGTGCCGGCACGCACCTGGTGGCGTTCATCGCCGTGGTCATCATCCTTGCCTGGTACGCGGTCGCCCGGCTGGTGCTCGACCGGCGGCGGATGCCCCTGGTGCGGCACGGCGGCGCCATGGCCCTCACCGCGGGCGTCCTCACGGCTGCCGTCCTCCTCCTGCCCCGGGGAAGCATCGGGTTCGAGGGAGCGACCGATCCCACCCAGTACCGGTCCACCGAGGTGACCTTCGACAAGTCGCGCTTCCTGTTCACCGGCAGCACCGTCCCGGCCTCGTACCCACCGCGGGGGAGGTTCTACGTCCCACCCGGTGGGGTGGTGCACACGTTCGTCAGCGATGCGCTTCGGGCCCCGCCCGGCTCGCTGATCTACCGACCCGCATCGAGCGTCCTTCTGGGGATCACGGCGGTGCTGGTGGCCCTCCTGATGCTGTTCCGGTTCCCGCTCGCGCTGAGAACGATCGGCGTGGTGTCGGTCGGCCTGGCCGGGACCCTGATCGCCCTTGCCGGTGGGTTCTCGTTCGTGTACGACGTGTTCATCCCGGCCACGTTCGGCGTCCGGCGACTCTTCGACTACGCCTCCATGACCGTGGTGCTGATCCTCCTGGCCTTCGTGGAGGCGGGATCGCCGCTCCTCCGGCGATGGCGGTCGTGGGCGCCCGGTGCGGGGGCCGCGGCCCTGGTGCTTCTGGTCACGGCCGTGGTGATGCCCACCGCCCGCCTGCGGCCGGAGCAGAGGATCCCGGGCATCCGGGCCCGGGAGGCCCTGGCCTGGGTCCGGCAGAACACCCCGTGCGACGCCCGTCTGCTTACGAACCAGCGGACCCTGGGCGCGTTCCGGGGCGTGACCGGCCGGGTGGCGGTCCTGGAGGGAATGGGCCCCTTCCTCCGGCCACGGATGCTGGACACCATCGTGGAACAGCTCCTGGGCGCCAGAGCCTTCTACGCGGACCCGGCCCACCACCAGGACTACCTGGTCCGCCACGGCATCGACCACGTCCTGTTCCTGAAGGGATTCCAGCTGGGGCAGAGCGCCACGATCGGGTCGCCCACGCCGGAGGCCCTGGAAGGCATCCCGTTCCTGCGCCCCGTGCACCGATCCCGGGTCCTGGACGCCTACCGGGTGGTGGGGCTTCCGGAGCCGGCCCGGGACTTCCCCCGCCCGGACGACCACCCCGCCTACGACTGCCGGCGCGAGCCCATCGAGTAGGCCCTAGAGCTTCGCCCGAAGCCGGCGCTCCAGGCCCCGGACCACCGAGCGACGGCTCCGGGCGATGTTCCGCAGCTGATGGGGATCCCGTCGCAAGTTGTACAGCTCCCGCCGGCCGGACTTCCGCCAGTGGATGTAGGCCCATCGTCCCGTCCGGAGGCCCACGTACCCGCCCCTGGCCGAGCCGGCCTCGATCACGATCCGGGAGCGAACCTTCTCCTCCGCACCCTCCAGGAGCGGAACGAGGGATCGCCCTTCCACGCCCGAGGACGCCGCCCCTCCCGCCATCTCGAGGAGAGTGGGGGCGATATCGATGTTGGCCACCAGCGCATCGACCCGGCCCGGTCCAGCGGCGGGATCCATGACCCGGAACGGCACGCGGATGCTCTCCTCGTACCCGAAATGCTTCTCGGTGAGCCGATGCTCACCCCACAGGTAGCCGTTGTCGGACGTGAACAGCCCCCAGGTCTGCCCGGCCATCTCGAGGGCGTCCACCTGGTCCAGGACGTCCCCGACCATGTCGTCCACGCTCATCAGCATCCGTAGCTGCCGCGCCCGGATCGTGCGGTGGGCGGCCGCCGAGCGGCGGGCCCTCCGGCTCTTCCGGACCTCGGCGGGCTTGTCCCCGATGGCCCGCTCCATGAACGAGGGAGGAGGCCGCCACGCGGGGAGCGGCGCATCCTGGTAGGCACCGGCCACCGTGAGCGGCTCGTGCGGGGCCGTGGGCCACAGGAACAGGGCCCAGGGCTTCCGTTCCGGGTTGTCGGCGAGGCTGGCCGACCGGTCCAGGAACCCTTCGGCCAGGGACCCCACGACGTCGGTGAGGTAGGCCGATGGTGTCTCGCCGTTCGGGTAGGCGACCACCTCGTTGCGGGCGGCAGCGCCGGCTGCCACCACCTCGCGGAGCCGGAACGTGGTGTGGTCCCCAGAGACCCGGGCGTAGAACTCGTCCCA
>DASWKD010000317.1:0-4773 GCA_036396815.1 Actinomycetota bacterium
GGAGCCCTCGCGCTGTCGGGCCTGAACATCCTGTCCGCCCAGGTGTTCACGACCACGGATGGCGTGGCCATCGACCTATTCGAGGTGGAGCCGGCGTTCCACGGCGAGGTGGACGAGGAGCGGTGGCGGCGGTTCCGGACCGACCTTCGCAAGGCCCTGGAGGGCCGGCTGTCGCTGGAGGCCCGGGTCCGGGAGAAGCGCCGGCACTACCCGCCGCCCAGGGTGAGCGTGCCGGTCGAGGTCACCGCGGACAACGAGGCCTCGGACTTCTCCACGGTGGTCGAGGTCTCCGCGCCCGACCGGATCGGGCTCCTGTTCGATCTGGCCCGGGCGTTCCACGAGCTGGGCCTGGACGTTCACGTGGCCAAGGTGGCCACGTACGGCGGCCGGGTCATCGACGCGTTCTACGTCCGCGACGGCGCCGGGCAGAAGATCACCGACCCCGAGCGCCTTCAGGAGCTCCGCCGGGGCATCCTGGCCCACGTGGAGGACCGATGAGGAAGCTGAAGGTGAAGGTCGGCGACGCCTCGGTGTCCGCGGCGTTCCATCCCGGCGACGGCCCCGTGCTGGTCCTGGCCCACGGGGCCGGGGGCGACATGGACGGCCCGTTCCTGGTCTCGGCCGCGGAGACCCTGGCTTCGCGTGGGATCGGGTGCCTGCGCTTCAACTTCGTGTACCGGGAGATGGGGAAGAAGGCCCCCGACCGCGCCGCCCTGCTGAGCGAGGCCTGGCGGGCAGCGTACGCCAAGGCCGCCGAGCTGGGCGGCCCCGTGTGGGCGGGCGGGAAGTCCATGGGCGGGCGGTACGCCTCGATGCTGGCCGCCGACGGCGACATCGACCCTCCGGGGCTGGTGTTCTTCGGCTACCCGCTGCACCCGCCGGGCAAGCCGGAGCGGATCCGCGACGAGCATCTGTACGGCCTGCGGATCCCCATGCTGTTCATCCAGGGCACCGGCGACCCGTTCGCCAAGCCCGACCTGCTGGCCCCGGTGCTGGAGCGCCTGGGCAAGCGAGCCACGCTGCACGAGGTGGAGGGCGGCGACCACTCGTTCCGGGTCCGGGGCCAGCCCAAGGACGATGCCGAGGCCGGCCGCCGCCTGGGGGACGTGGCCGCGTCGTTCATCCGCGGATAATGGGACCATGCCTCGCCGCCACCGCTCCGCGCGGGACCGCACGCCGCCGCCCCTCCCCAGGGGCCCGAGCAGCATGGCCCCCGCCGGCACCCAGGCCCACGGCTACACGGTCCGGCAGGTGAGCGGCGACAAGGCCTACCTGTGCCCCGGCTGCAACGGCCAGATCACCGCGGGCCTGGTCCACGTGGTGGTGTTCGAGGACGAGGAGCCCGACCTCCGCAGGCACTGGCACACGCCGTGCTGGCGCCAGGAGGTCCGCCGGCTCCGCTGATCAGGCCAGCGTGAGCTGCTCGGGCTCCGGGAGGGGAGCCTCGATGCGCCGGGCGGTGGAGGGCGATCCCCGGCCGATGCCATACCGCCGGGCCAGCCGGTGGACCCGGTCGGCCAGGTCCTTCTGGTACGCCTTGGGGGCGTAGGCGCCACGCGTGTACATCGCTTGGTACTTCGGGAGGAGATCGGGGCGGTGCTCCTCGACCCAGCGCAGGAACCACTCGCGGGCACCCGTCCGCAGGTGCAGGGCGATGGGGTACACGTGCGTGGCGCCGGCCTCGGCGATGGCCCGGACGGTGTCCTCCAGCGAGGCCTCGTCGTCCGACAGGAACGGCACCACCGGGGCCATGAGCACGCCGCACGGGATGCCGGCCTCGTTCAGCATCCGGCACGCGTCGAGCCGCTTACGAGGGTTGGGGGTCCCCGGCTCGAGGAGCCGCCACAGGTCCCGGTCCACGGAGCCCACGGACACGTTCGTGCCGACCTCGGTGACCTCGGCGCACTCCTTCAGGAGGTCCAGGTCCCGGAGGATCAGCGTGCCCTTGGTCAGGATCGAGAACGGGTTCGCGAAATCGCGCAGCGCCTCGAGGATCCCGCGCATCAGCCGGTAGCGGCCCTCCGCGCGCTGGTACGGGTCCACGTTGGTGCCCATCGCGATGTGCTCACCGGCCCACGACGGCCGGGCCAGCTCCTTCCGCAGCTTCTCCGCCGCGTTGACCTTGACCACGACCTTCGTGTCGAAGTCCTTCCCCGCGTCGAGGTCCAGGTACGTGTGGGTGCTCCGTGCAAAGCAGTACCGACAAGCATGCTGGCACCCCCGATAGGGGTTGATCGTCCACCGGAACGGAACGCGCGAAGCCTCCGGGACCCGGTTGATGATCGACTTGGCGTGGATCTCGTAGAACGTCATCCCCCGGAACTCCGGCGTGTCGAAGGTCCGCTCCACCGCGCCCTGCTCGAACAGGGGAACGGACATCCCGCCGTTCGGAGGGGCCACGTCCAGCCCGAGGTTGTCCCACCGCATGAGGGCGAGGGTAGAACATACGTTCGATTCCCGCAAGGGGATCCGTGCTCGAGGGGTGGTTGTCCCCCTCTCTTGAACCCGCCACCCCTCACGACCTCGGACCATCCGCCCGCGACCCGCCGCAAGAGACCCGCTACGGTTCCATAAAGAGAACTATATGTTTTGAGCGACGGTCACTCGGACCCATCCCCGGCCCTGGGGACTCCGCCCTGTAGCATCCCGCGGCGTGGAGCACGTGCGGCGGAACCGGGCCTGGTGGGACAAGGATGCCGCTGACTACCAGCGGCGGCACGGACGCGATCTCGGCGAGCGAGCGATGGCCTGGGGCGTGTGGCGCATCCCCGAGGACGAGGTCGGCGCGCTCGGCGACGCACAGGGGAAGGACGTCCTGGAGCTCGGGTGCGGCGCCGCCCAGTGGTCGATCGCCCTGGCCCGGGACGGCGCCCGCCCCATCGGCCTCGACGTCTCCGGCCGGCAGCTGGCCCACGCCGCAGAGCTGATCCACGACGCGGGCGCCCGCGTCCCCCTCGTCCAGGCCAGCGCCGAGGAGCTCCCGTTCGCCGACGCGTCCTTCGACCTGGTGTTCTGCGACCACGGCGCGATGTCCTTCGCCGACCCGCATCGCACGGTTCCCGAGGCCGCGCGCGTCCTGCGCCCGGGAGGCCTCCTATCCTTCTGCACCGACACCCCCTTCCACTTCGTGTGCTGGAACGAGCGGACCGAGCGGGTGGGCCGGACCCTCCAGGAGCCGTACTTCGACATGCGCACCGCCGAGGACGAGGCCACCACCCAGTTCCAGCTCCCGTACGGCCAGTGGATCCGCCTGTTCCGGGCCCACGGCCTGGAGGTCGACGACTTGATCGAGCTCCGCCCGCCCGAGGATGCCACCACCTCCTACCGCGGCTGGGTCCCGCTCTCCTGGGCCCGGTCCTGGCCCGCCGAGCAGATCTGGCGGGCCCGCAAAGTATGATGCCATCAACATGACGAAGGTCATCGCCCGCCAGCGTCCCGACGGCCGGTGGCGGATCGAGGACCCCCCGATCGAGGCCGCCTCGCTGGAGGCCGCGGCCCGCCGCCTCCGCAGGGTCCGTAAGGACGTGCACCTGGAAGTCCTCCCCGCCCTGGTCGGCGTGGCCGAGGCCGCGGCCATCCTGGGCTGGGACAAGCGCCGGGTGTCCACCTACGTGGCCCGGGGCTCCTTCCCCGAGCCTCTGGCCGAGCTGGCCGGGGGGCGGGTGTGGGCCCTCGACGACGTCCGGGCCTTCGCCGATCGCCGTCGCGCCTGAGCCCGCCTCGCGATATCCTTCCCGAACCCGAACCGAGGAGGACGAGATGGGCGTGAAGTTCCTGACCGACGAGTGGGCCACCGCGGCCACCCAGGCCCTGAACGAGAGCGAGGCCTTCCAGAAGGCGGCCGCCGGCCAGACGGCCAAGATCCAGAACGTGGTCACCACCCCGGACGGCGAGACCAAGTTCTACCTCCAGGTGGACGGGGGCAAGGCCGAGGGGGCCATCGGCGAGGTGGACGGCCCCGACGCCACCATCACCCAGGACTACGACACGGCCGTGGCCCTGTGGAGGAACGAGCTGACGGCCACCGCGGCCTACATGAGCGGCAAGATCAAGGTCAGCGGTGACCTGATGAAGCTGATGCAGATGCAGGGGGTGTTCGGCACCCTGCCGGGCGCCGTGTCCAGCCTGGACGTCGAGTACTAGGCCGGCCGGACCGACCCTGTCAGACCCCCCACCTACACTCGGTCCCATGAAGGTAGAGATCGTCCGCAGCCCCCGCCGCCGGAAGACGATCGAGGCTGAGCGGCGGGGGCGCAAGGTCGTGGTCATGCTCCCGGCGGGGCTGACCCGCTCCGAGGAGCGCCGGTGGGTCCGGACCATGGTCGACCGCCTGGCCACCAGGGAGCGCCTGGAGCGGCTGAACGCCAGCACCGACCTGGAGCGGCGGGCCCGGGAGCTCAACGAGCGGTACTTCGACGGGCGCCTCCGGTGGCGCTCGATCCGCTACGTGAAGGAGACCCGGGGCCAGTACGGTTCGTGCACGCCCCAGGACCGGACCATCCGGATCTCCGAGAAGATCGCCTCGTTCCCGGCGTGGGTCCGGAGCTACGTGGTGATGCACGAGCTGGCCCACCTCCGGATCCCCGGCCACACCCCGCACTTCTGGAAGGTGGTCCGCCGCTATCCCCTGGCCGAGCGGGCCCGGGGCTACCTGATCGCCAAGGGTCTGGACGCCTAGGGCTCGGTCCCGTACAGGCGGTCCCCGAAGTCCCCCAGGCCGGGGAGGATGTAGCCCCGGTCGTTGAGCTGGCGGTCCAGCGAAGCCGCGAACAC
>DASWKD010000318.1:0-11741 GCA_036396815.1 Actinomycetota bacterium
CATCACCCCGGTGGACGGCCGGCTCGAGTTCGACGTCCTCCAGCAGCGCATCCACCCCGCGGCTTCCCGCATCCAGCTCCTGTCGCGGGAGACCCCGGCCACGTTCGTGGCCTTCGACCTGCTGGCCGCGGCGGGCCGGGACCTCCGCCCCCGGCCACTGGCCCGGCGCTGGGACCGCCTGGCCAAGCTGCTGGGGCCGGGTTCGGCAACGTTCGGCGACATCCTGTCCCCCGGCCCCCAGGTCCTCCTGACCCCCCAGACCGCCGATCCGCGGGAGGCGGCCCGGTGGCTGAAGGATCTCGAGATCTCGGGTCTTGACGGGATCATCGCCAAGAAGGACGACCTCCCGTACCGGCCCGGTGAGCGGGTCATGGTCAAGGTCAAGCGAGTGAAGACGGCCGACGTGGTGGTAGCCGGGTACCGCGTCCACAAGAGCGGCGACGGGGTCGGCTCGCTCCTCCTGGGCCTGTACGACCACCACGGCGCCCTGCATCACGTGGGGTTCTCGGGTGCCTTCCCGGCCAAACAGCGCCGCGAGCTCCTGGAGACGCTCCGGCCGCTGGAGGGCGGCGACGCGTTCGGCCCGGGAGCCGGCCCCGGGGGCCCCAGCCGGTGGCGGCAGGAGGAGCGCGAGTGGGTCCCCCTGGAGCCGAAGCTGGTGGCCGAGGTGGCCTACGACCACGTGACCTCGTACCGCTTCCGGCACGGCGTCCGGATCCTCCGGTGGCGCAACGACAAGCCCCCCATGGGATGCACGCTTGACCAGATCCTCCCGGGTGGAGGGAGATGAGCGAGCACCGCGCTACGCGAACCTGTGGGTGATCCGCCTCACGGAGGACGGCCGGGCCGGCGAGCTCACCGTGTGGTGGATGGAGGTCTAGCCCGCCGGCGCGAGGGGGCGGCACGGACCGGCTCCCCTCTGGCCTTGGGGAAGTGGGGAGGCCACGGGGCGTCGCCCAGCCCCCCCTTCTCGTCGCGCTCGGCCAGGTCCAGCAGGGCGTCGAGGGTCCCAAGGGTCCGGTCGATGCCGGCCCCGGGGTCACCGACCGCCCGGAACCGCCCGGGCACCGAGCGGATGTGCAGGTCGCGGGGCTCCACGTCGGGCACCTCGTCCCAGGTCAGCGGGGTGGAGACCCGAGCGTCGGGCACCGGGCGGACGGAGTAGGCCGAGGCCACCGTGCGATCTCTGGCGTTCTGGTTGAAGTCCACGAACACGCCCCGCCGCTCCTCCTTCCACCACGCCGTGGTGGCCAGGTCGGTCCGCCGCTCCACCTCCCGGGCCAGGGCCAGGGCGGCCCGGCGGACCTCGGTGAACCCCCACCGGGGATCGATCCGGGCGTTGACGTGCATCCCTCGCTTCCCGCTGGTCTTGGGGAAGCCGGTCAGGCCGTGCTCCTCCAGCACGTCCCGGACCACCAGGGCCACCTTCCGCACGCTGGCGTAGGGGATGCGCGGGGTGGGATCCAGGTCCACGCGCAGCTCGTCGGGGTGGTCGGTGTCCTCGGCCCGGACGGGCCACGGGTTGATGTCGATGCACCCCAGGTTGATCATCCAGGCCAGGTGGGCGGCGTCGGCCACCACCAGCTCCTCGGCGGTCCGGCCGCTGGGGAAGGAGATCACGGTGGACGCCAGCCAGTCCGGGCGCTTCTCGGGGAGACGCTTCTGATAGAAGTCGTCGCCCTCCACGCCGTTGGGATAGCGGTGGAGGATCACCGGCCGGTCGCGGCAGCCGGCCAGAGCTCCTTCGGACACCGAGAGGTAGTACTCGACCATCTCCAGCTTGGTCACCCCGCGCTTGGGAAAGAACACCTTGTCCGGGTTGGTGACCTGGACCTCCCGGCCCTCGACCTCCAGCGTGACGGCCGGCGTGGCCACGACAGGAGGCTTACGCGCTGAAGTTGGCGACCTTCGGGTGGTCGCGGTCCACCACGCCCACCTGGGCGGCTCCGCCGGGAGAGACGTAGCCCGCGATCTCCTCGGTGAAGAACTCGGCGTTGATCGGCGTGTACTCCTTCCACTCCTCCGGGACGTCGTCCTCGGCGAAGATGGCCGTCACCGGGCACACCGGCTCGCATGCCGCGCAGTCCACGCACTCGTCGGGCTGGATGTACAGCATCCGGCCGCCCTCGTAGATGCAGTCCACCGGGCACTCGTCCACGCACGCCCGGTCCTTCACATCGATGCAGGGCTCACAGATCGTGTAGGTCATCGGATTTTCCCCCTATCCACCGTGCCAATCGTGCTAATCGGGAGTGTACCCCGTCCCGGGCCGGATGGCGAGCCGGGTCAACCACATGGGCTCGCTTCGCCGGGCGGCGTGTGGCATCGTGCGGTCCTCTTGGAACCGATCCGCTTCCGCACCGCGGACGGGCTGACCCTGGCCGGCGAGATCCGCCGGCCGGACGGAGACCCACGCGGGACCGCCGTACTGTGCCACCCCCTGCCGAGCCACGGCGGGAGCAAGGATCACCCCCTGCTGTGGGCCATCCGCAACGACCTGGCCGGCCACCGAGGGCTGGTGGTCCTGGGGTTCGACTTCCGCGGCGTGATGAGCTCAGAGGGAACCTTCGGCCACGGCCGGGACGAGGCCCTGGACGTGGCCACCGCCGTGGACACCGTCCTGGAGGCGGGGCCACCGCCCACGCTGCTGGTCGGCTGGTCGTTCGGAGCCCTGATGGCCCTCCGCCACGCGCTGGGCGACCCGCGTGTCGGAGCGCTGGCGCTGATCGGCTTCCCGCTGGGCGAGCCACGCCTGCGGCTCCCCCCGCCGCCTGAGCGGGCGGAGCTTCGGGGCCTGGACATCCCCGTCCTGCTCGTTTCCGGTGAGGCCGACCAGTTCTCCCCCGCCCCCGAGGTCCGGACCATGGCCCGCCGGCTCCCCCAGGCCCGGGCCGAGATCGTGCCCGACACCGGTCACTTCTTCGAGCGCCTGGAAAGGATGGTGGCGGAGCTGGTGGGGGCGTTCGCCGGGGAGGTCGTCGCTCGAACCGGGTGACGGGCCTCAGCCGGCGGCGGCCCGGGCCCCCTGGACCACGGGGCATGGCAGGTACACTCGGAACGAGGCCCCTCCCCCGGAGCGGTCCTCCACCCAGGCCCGGCCGCCGTGCAGCTCCGCGAACCTGGTCACCAGGGAGAGCCCGATGCCGGTCCCGGGGACGGGCCCCCGCTGGGGCTCGCCCTGCCGGAACGGCTCGAACACCAGTGCTTTCAGGGTGTCCGGGATCCCGGGGCCATCGTCTTCCACCTGGACCATCACGCCGTCCTCATGACGGTCCACGGACAGCCAGATGTGAGCCTCCGGGGCCGTGTGCTTCACGGCGTTGGCCACCAGATTCTCCACGATGCGCTCGACCTTCGGTGCGTCGACCTCGGCCACCAGGGGACGGACCGTGATGTCGATCTCCCTCCCACGCAGCTCGGTCTCCCGGATCACACGCTCAACGAGCTGGGCGAGCTCCGTGGGCCGCCGCTGAGGCTCCAGGACCCCACGAGCCAGGCGATCCAGGTCGAGGAGGTCGGACAGGAGGCGCTCCAGCTTGCGGGCGTTCACGGCCAGGCGCTGGGTCATGTCCCGGCGCTCATCCTCGGAGACGTCCAGGTCCGGGCGCTCCAGGGTGACCGCGTACCCCAGGACCGACGAGAGGGGGGTCCGGAGCTCGTGCGACACCGCGGCCAGGAACGCGTTCTTCATCTCGTCGATGGCTCGAAGGCGGTCCGCTGCTTCGCGCTCGTGCTCCAGGTGGGAGCGGAGGGCCTCCTCGGCCTGCCGGCGCTCCGTGACGTCGTAGAAGATGCCCTGCCAGTGCAGGGGCCGGCCGTCGTCGGAGTGGATCAGCATGGCCTCGTCCTGCACCCAGCGGTAGGAGCCGTCCCGCCGCCGGAGACGGTACTCGGCCCGGAACGGCTCCCCGGTCTGATTCGTACGCTGGGACAGCTCCATGACCCGGTCGCGGTCTTCGGGGTGCACGCTGTCCCGCCACAGGTCAGGCGTGGCCACCCACTCGCTCATCGTGTACCCGGTGAGGGCCTCGACCCGCGGACTCATGTACAGGGCCGTGCTCTGGTCGTCCACCGCGTCCGCGTACACCACGGCCGGCACCTGCTCGACCAGCGTCTGGAATCGGGCCCGGGCCTCCTGCTCGGCCTCCTCGGCCTGTCGCTGTCCGGTCACGTCGTACATGATCCCGTTGAGGACGGGCTTCCCGTCCTCGCCCGGCTGGACCAGGGCCTCGTCGCGGATCCAGGTCACTCGTCCGTTCCGGCCGATCAGCCGGTACTCGGCGGACAGCGGCTCGCCGCGCTCCAGGCTGAGGGCCTCTTCCTCCATCGCCGCGGCGCGGTCGTCGGGGTGGAGGCACCCGTACCACAGCCCGGGCTGGCTCATCCACTCCTCGGGCGTGTACCCGAGCATGCTCTCGATCTGGGGGCTGACGAACGACCACCGGCCGGCTTCCCCGAACTCCGCGATGTAGGTGATGGCCGGGACGCGCTCCACGAGCTGGCGGTACCGGGCCTCGGCCCGGGACAGGTGCTCCTGGGCCCTGCGATCCTCGATGGCCTGGCCCAGCGTGTTGGCCAGGACCTCGAAGAACAGGATGTCGTCGGGTCCGAACGTTCGCCGTTCGGTGGTGTGGGCGCCGAGGATCCCCCACGGGCCCTCGCGCCCCGGCACGACGACCGAGACCCCCGACCGAACCCCGTGCGCGCGGAGCGCCGCCGAGGTGGAGAACCTCGTCTCTTCCTCGACATCCCCCATCACCACGGGGCCTCCGATCTCCAGGGTGTAGCCGGACTGCGAGGAGCGCCCCGAGGGGATCGGGGCGCCTATGGTGCCCGGGCGGAAGCCGTGCGCCGCCCGGACCACCAGGGCCTGACCGTCGCCGAGGCGCTCGACCGCGCCCGCGTACTCCACACCGAGATGGACGGCCAGCAGGGCCACGGCGCGGCCGAGCAGGGCGTCGAGGTCGGCTCCGGACATGACCAGCCGTCCCAGCTCGGCCACCGAGGCCTGCTGGCGGCCCCGCAGATCGACCGCCCGGATCATGTGGTCCATCTCCCGGCCCAGGTTGGCCAGCTGGTCGCGACCCTCGGGCTCCCCACCCTGGGGGAGCCGCACGCTCAGATCCCCGGCGGCGACCCGGGCGGCGGCCCGGGACAGCCGGCCCACGGGCCGCAGGACCTGACGCTGGAGCAGCAGGGCGCCGGCCAGTGCGGACAGGAGGGCGGCCACGCCGATGACCAGGGCCAGCATGCGCTGGTGGTGCGCGATCCGGTCGTGCAGGGGTCGGAGCGACGTGTAGACCGCCACGGCTCCTTCCGCCTCTCCGGAGTGGAAGGGCTGGACGGTTTCCAGGACGTCCTCGCCCAGGACGAGCACCTCGCGCTGGGTGCCGCGGGGCCGGCGCAGGAGCGCGGGGTCCGGGGACAGGGTGCCCGTCTCCCCGGACAGGGTGCTGACCCAGGTGGCGGGCCCACCCTCCGAGAAGAGGTACACGCGCACCGCATACACGCTGGGAGTGGCCTTGACGATGCGGACGGCCAGCTCCTCGACGATCCTCACCTCCCGCCCCCGGAAGGCCAGGTCGATGGCCACCGATCGAGCCAGGGCTCGGCCTTCCTGCTGGTAGCCGCGTCGGTAGCCCTCGGCGGTATGGCGGGCCAGGACCCCGGCCACCAGGGTCGCGGCCACGGCGGCCAGAAGGATCAGGGGCAGGACGAGCTTCATCCGCAGGGAGATGCCGCGTCGGGCGCGCGCCGAAGCCCTCGCCAGGCCAAGCCTCAGGTTGCCCACACACCACCCCTCAGGAGCGCTCTCCGGTTGCATCGGTGCCCAGGGCGACCGCATTGAGGGGACAACGAGGGAATGACCCGTTGTGACTAGTCCCGGGGCGGCGGGCCCTACAGGGGGACGTGGGACAGGACCAGGATCCGGGGCTCCGTCATCTCGGCCATGGCGTACCGGAGGCCCTCACGACCATAGCCGGACTCCTTGGCTCCCCCGTAGGGCATCTGGTCGGCCCGGTAGGCGGAGACGTCGTTCACGATGACCCCGCCGACCACCAGGTCGCGGTGGGCCAGCAGGGCCCGCTCCATGCTGGCCGTGAACACCCCCGCCTGGAGGCCGAACCGCGAGTCGTTCACCTGGGCCACCGCGTCCTCGAAGGTCTCGTACCGCTGGACCGTGGTCACCGGGCCGAACACCTCCTCACGGCACACCTTCATGTCCGGCCGGACGTCGGCCAGGATGGTCGGCTCGTAGAAGGGATCGCGGCGGGTCCCGCCGGCCAGGATCCGGGCTCCCTGAGCCACGGCCTCCTCGACCCAGGCGGCGATCCGGTCGAGGGCCCCGGCGTCGATCACCGGTCCCACGTCGGTGGCCTCGTCCAGGGGATCGCCGGTCCGCAGGGCCTGGACCTCCTTCACGAATCGGCCCACGAGATCGTCGTGGACATCGGACTGGACCAGGATCCGCTGGGCCGAGATGCAGGATTGCCCGGCCTGGTAGTAGCCGCCGAACGCCAGCCGGGCTGCGGCGTGGTCCAGGTCCGCGTCGCCGTGGACGATGACCCCCGCGTTGCCCCCCAGCTCCAGGGTGAAGTGCTTCTTGGGCGACAGACCCTTGAGCCGCCACCCCACGTCCCCCGATCCCGTGAACGAGACCTTGGCGAACCGGTCGTCCCGGGTCATCTTCTCGGCCCGCGACCCCGACACCGGCAGGACGGAGATCATGCCCTCGGGCAGGCCGGTCTCGGCGACCAGGTCACCCAGCAGGAGGGCGCCGAGCGGGGTGGCCGTGGCCGGCTTGACCACGATGGGCGCCCCCACGGCCAGGGCGGGGGCCACCTTGTGGGCCACCAGGTTCACCGGGAAGTTGAACGGCGAGATGCCGAGCACCGGACCGAGCGGGAACCGGCGGACCAGCCCCAGGCGGGAGCCGGTCCCGGCCTCGGTGTCCAGGCGCATGACCTCGCCGTCGCTGCCCCGGGCCTCCTCCGCCGCCCACCGGAACGTGGCCACGGCGCGCGAGGCCTCCACCCGGGCCCACTTGAGCGGCTTGCCGCCTTCCCGGGCGATGGTCTCCGCCACCTCCGAGCCTCGTTCCTCCAGCCGCCGGGACACGTGCATCAGGGCCTCGGCCCGTTGGTAGACCGGGAGGAGCCGCGAAGCATCGAACGCCGCCGCCGCGGCGGCCACCGCGTCCTCCACGTCGGCGTCCGTGGGGACACCCACCCGGGCCACCACGGAGCCGTCGAACGGGCTGGTGACGTCCAGGACGTCGTGGCCGGTCCGGGGCTCCCCCGCCACCAGGAAGGGACGGGTGTCCATCAGTCGATGGCCGCCATGACGTGCTTCAGCTCGGTGTAGTGCTCCATGGCGTAGATGCTCATGTCCTTCCCGTAGCCGCTCTGCTTGAACCCGCCGTGCGGCATCTCCGGCGTCAGCGGGATGTGTGTGTTGATCCACACGGTCCCGAACCGGAGCTTCCGCGAGGCGTTCAGGGCCCGCCCGATGTCCCGGGTCCACACAGAGGCGGCCAGCCCGTAGTCGACGTCGTTGGCCCAGGCGATGGCCTGCTCGTCGTCCTCGAACCGTTGGACCGTGACCACGGGACCGAAGACCTCGTTCTTCACGATCTCCGAGTCCTGGGCCACGTCGGTCACCACCGTGGGCTTGTAGAAGAAGCCGCTCCCGGGCAGGCGCTCCCCCCCGGTGAGGACCTTGGCGCCCTGGTCCCGGGCCCGGTCCACGAACCCCGCCACCCGTTCCAGCTGGGCCTGCGCGACCACGGGGCCCATCTCCGTCGCCTCGTCCTGCGGGTCACCGACCTTCAGGGACTCCACCGCGGGAACAAGGTCCGCCAGCAGCTGATCGTAGATGGACGGCCCGGCAAGGACGCGGGTGGCCGCCGTGCAGTCCTGTCCGGAGTTGAAGTACCCCGCGGTCTTGATCCATTCCACGGAGGACTCCAGGTTGGCGTCGTCGAACACGACCACCGGGGCCTTGCCGCCCAGCTCCAGGTGGACGCGCTTCAGCGTGTCGGCGGCGGCCCGGGCCACGGCCTTGCCCGTGGTCACCTCGCCGGTCAGCGACACCATCCCCACCCCGGGATGGCGGACGATGGCCGCGCCGGTGGGCTCGCCGTCGCCGGTGACCACGTTGAGGACGCCGGGCGGGAAGATGTCCGCGGCCAGCTCCGCGGCCCGGAGGAGCGACAGCGGCGTCCACTCCGACGGCTTGATGACCACGGTGTTCCCGGCCGCCAGAGCAGGGGCAAACTTCCACATCGCCATGTACAGCGGGTAGTTCCAGGGTGCGATCAAGCCCACCACGCCGATCGGCTCCCGGCGCAGCCAGCTCGTGTACAGCTGGGAGTCTTCCCTGTAGTACTCGCCGGCCGCCAGCCCGCCCAGCACCCGGGCCGCTCCGGCGAAGAAACGGATCTGCTCGGGGACCACCATGATCTCGTCGGAGACCACCCACGACGTGGGCTTGCCCACGTTCTGCGACTCGATCCGCCCCAGCTCCTCCGCGTCGGCCTCGATGGCATCCGCCCACCGCAGGAGCATCCCCTGGCGCTCCCCCGGCGTGCTGTCGAACCACCCGCCATCGAACGCATCCCGGGCGGCCCGGACCGCGCGGTCCACGTCCTCCTCCGTGCCCCGCGGCGTCTCCGCGATCGTCTGGCCGGTGGCCGGGTCAATCACGGGCAGCGTCTCATCACCCGTCCCGGCCACGAACCCGCCCCCGATGAACATCTTCCGTGCGTCCATGTCCCCACCTCCCAGAGAGACCTTATCGAACCGCGGCTCCTCCCAGGCCCGGCCCCGAGAGGAGCTCCGTCACGTCGAGGAACGTGTAGTAGTCGTCGGGCCGGCTGGGGGCGTAGCTCCGATCGGGGAGGAGTCCCACGCGCGACCCCAGGTAGCGGCGGAGCACCAGGCGGAAAGTGTTCACGGGGGACATCCCCGGGTCGACAGGTTTCCCGGTCCCCGGGAGATGGTAGGCGTTGAGGATCGAGAACTCTCGGAGAGCGTCCGAGGCGGTGGCCCGTGACCACTCCCCGGAGCCGTTGAACGGGCCTTCATCACCCTGGAGGATGATCACCGGATCATCCGAGGCTGCGAGCACGCGATCGATCATCTTCAGGATCCGCCCGTTGACGTATCGCAGCTGCTCCACGAAGCTCTGCTCTCTCCCCTTCCTGAGCCTGTGGGCCCGGAAGCTGCCGTCCGCGTGGAACACGTACGGACCGTGGGGAACGAGGAGGTGACCGAACACGAACGTCGCCTCCGGCGACGCCGCTGCTGTCTCGACCTGATCGAACTGGAACTGGACCCGCTGGTACTCCCGGCGGCGGACATCGAGATCGGGGGCGAGCGCCCGGACCACGGGGGCGACCGCGGTCTGGTCCAAGAGGACCTGCGAGAACTCCGACAGCCCTCCGTAGCGAGCGCTCCGGTCGGCCAGCGGACTGCGGGACGTTGGTTCCCACCACGATCCGATGTGGATGTATCGATACCCGCGAGCTTTCAGGAAGCGCCCGACGCCGTGATCTCGGATCAATCGGTCCAGCGGCTCACGGTCGCGCGAGCCCGGGCCAAGCGCGCCGGACAGCGGGTCGAGGTAGGCCATGTTCAGGGATGAGGCCAGGGAGAGGTAGGTGCTCGGGTAGTTGGCCCGGCTCTCGGTGGCCACCGAGAAGCCCCGCCGTTCCAGCTCTTTCACGAAGGGGGTGTTGTCGAACCCGAACTCCTCTTCCAGAGCCTCGAGGCCTCCGTACCGATCGAAGACCAGGTAGAAGATATCCGGGCCCGGCGGGCCGGCACGGGGAGGGACGGCAGTCCGGATCTCCTCGATGGCCCGGTCCACGTCGCCGGCACCGTCCGCCGTCTGGGCGATCACGGGCACCACGTTCACCACCACCAGGATCACCGAGGCCGCGTTGAGCCAGCGCGTGCCGGGATCGAGCCTGGCCTCCCGGAGTCGGGCCACCCCCCATACCAGGACCGCGGCGAGGAGGACCCAGGCCGGCAGGAGGTATCGGTGCCTGCCTAGACCCTGGCCCGCCGGCCCCATGCCTCCCAACCAACGGACCGTTGGACCGTAAGCGAACGTCAGGGCCACCAGCCCCGAAGCGACCAGCGCCCCCCGGCGGGAGCTCCGGAACGCGGCCCACCCGGCCGCCCACGCGCCCAGCGCGGCGGCCATCGTCACCAGGAGACCCGGCACGGCCTCGCCGGGTTCCGCCTCCCCGAGGTTCTGGGCCAGGAGGAAGGCCACGGGGAAGGCGGCCACCAGGGGGACGTGCCAGGGGGCCGGACGCCGGATCATCAGCCCCGTCTCATCCCACCGGCCAGGAGCCGGTCCGTCACGTCCGTGAAGTCGTACAGGTGCTCGGCGTCTCGGAAGACGTACACGCGGTCCGGGAGGGGGCCGAGACCAGCATCGAAGTACCTGTCGAAGACGATGCGGAAGGTATTGACGGGGGTCACGGTCGGGTAGAGATCGGGGTCCGGGATCCCGGGGAGGTACATCGCATTGAGGATCATGAACTTCTCCTCGAGGAACCGCTGGCTGACCCGGTCCCAGCTGGGGGGTCGCTCTCCCGGGCCTTCGTCCGACTGCAGGAGGATGATCGGCCGACGGTCGGGAGGTTGCGCCAGGAGCTGATCCACCAAGCGGAGGATCCGTTCGTTCACGAACAGCACCTGTTCCACGTAGCGCTGCTTCTCGGATCGACGGGCTGTGGTGGCTGCGTCGGCGAAGGAACCGTCGCGGTTCAGGACATATGGGCTGTGCGGCACCAAGAAGTGCCCGAACACAAAGGTCCGGGCGGGATCGTCGGCAACCTTCGACAGCTGGTCGAACTGGAAATGGACCCGCCGGTACTCGCGGAGCAACGGATCGGACCCCGGGAAGACCCGATGGATCACAGGAGCTGCGACCGTCGTCTCGAGGAGCGTCGACGAGAACTCCGACAGTCCGCCCATGGTGATGTTCCGATCGGCCTGCGGGTTGGTGGCGGTCGCGTTCCACCAGGAGCCGAGATGCACGTAGCGATAGCCGCGAGCCTGCACGAAGCGGCCGACGGCGTGATCCTTCAAGAGCTGCCGCAGGGGGCGGCCGGCGCTCATGCCCGGGCCGACCTGGTCGCCCAGATCGAGGAGATGGGTCATGTTGAGGGAGGACGCGAGGGAATGGAGGGTCCGCGGGTAGTTGCCGCTGCTCTGATCGGCCACGTAGAAGCCCCGGGATCGGAGGGCGTCCAGGAACGGGGTGTTGTCGAACCCGAACGCCGACTCCAGCGCCCGCCGGCCTCCATAACGGTCGAAGATCAGGTAGTAGATGTCGCGCTCCCCCACCGACGTGCCTCCGGCGGGAGCGGCAACCGGAGCGGCGCCTCCGCCCTCGCGCACCTGGTAGGTCGCGGCAACGCCGAGGTTCACGACAACCAGGCACGAGGAGGCGAAGGTCAGGGCCCGGCTCGTGGCAGGGGCCCAGCGCCGTTCGCGAGCCAGCAGCAGGACGAGCCCCCCGGCCAGCACCGCCCACGTGGGAAGCAACACCCGATGGCCCTCCAGGACCGTTCCCCTCGCGACCTGGTGAACGTAGCCGTAGGAGAAGAACAGCAAGGTCAGCCCGCTGGCCAGCAGACCGGCCCGGAGGACGCTTCCCAGCATGAGCCTGAGGAGCCCGGCCAGCAGCACCGCTCCGCCCACCGCCACGGCCAGTGGAGGCAG
>DASWKD010000319.1:0-2478 GCA_036396815.1 Actinomycetota bacterium
GGGGACCTGCGTCCCTTCTTGACCAGCTGCTGGATCGTCGGCATGCCAAGGTCGCTTTCTTCAACAAGTTCCGCTCTCCGTGAGGGGTACTCACGAAAAACGGGCCCGGCGGGCCCGTCTCGCAGGGTCGGTGCCTCTCAGCCTCGAACCCTTCCGGTCCCCCCCTGATCGCCACGGTGGACTGTGCGGCCCGGGGTCCCGGGCCACGGCCGATAAAGATACAGGTGGGCAAGGGGAAGTGTCAACGTGAGCGCCCGCCGGGCACGCGGACGATGACCAGGATCGGTCACACGTGGAGTCCAGGCATCCGAACATATCAGCTGAATCGGACGGGGCCCGGGGGCGCCGCTCGCCCTCCGCGGTCACCGGCAGTAGGATCGCGAGGGCATGGAGAACGAGCACGCGGAGGAGCACGAGGCCCTGGAGGAGGGGGTCCCTGGCCCGGTCGAGGACACCCCGGTGGCCCGGGACACCCTGGAGGTGGTCACGGAGGGGCTGGGCAGGGCTCCCGGGCCGCCCAAGCGGGTGCTGGTGGTGGGCGGCGGGATGGCCGGGCTGGTGGCCGCGTACGAGCTGGCCCGGGCCGGACACGACCCCGTGGTCTTCGAGGCCCAGAACCGGATAGGCGGCCGGATCTACACGTGCCGGGACTTCGCGCCGGGGCTGTACGCGGAGTTCGGGGCCATGCGGATCCCCCGGGCCCACGACCTGACCCTGGCCTACTGCGCGGAGCTGGGCCTGGACCTCCGGCCGTTCGTGATGGGCAACCCCAAGGCCCTGGTCCACGTGGGCGGCCAGCGGATGACGATGGAGGAGGCCCAGGGGGATCCCTCGCGCCTGCCCTTCGACCTGGCCGAGCACGAGGCCGGCCGCTCCGCCGACGACTTGTGGACCGAGGCCATCGCCGACATCAAGGCCCTCCTGGAGACCGAAGGCGAGGCCGCGTGGGAGCGCATCGTTTCGGACTTCGACCGCTACTCGCTGTACGAATTCCTCCAGGCCCGCGGGTTCTCGGAGGGCGCCATCGAGTACTACGCGGTCATGAACTTCGTGGAGGCCGACATGCACAACGCCGTGGTCGAGGTCCTGCGGGAGGACCTGGGCGGGGCGTACGTGGACATGCAGGAGGTGGTTGGCGGGATGGACCGCATGCCCATCGCCCTGTACGACCGGATCCAGGACCGGGTCCGGTTCGGGGCCGAGGTGTACGCCCTTCACCAGGATGACCGAGGGGTCCATGCCGAGGTCAAGACGGAAGGCACGCGGTACACGGAGACGGGAGACTTCGCCATCGTCACGGTCCCGTTCCCGGTCCTCCGGTCGATCGAGGTGGCCCCCGCGTTCTCCCGGGACAAGCAGCGGGCCATCCGCCAGCTCAACTACCACGCGTCCACAAAGGTCCTGTTCCAGGTCCGGGAGCGGGTCTGGGAGACCGAGGACGGCATCACCGGGGGCGGGACCGTCACGGATCTCCCGGTCCGCCGGCTCAACTACCCCACCCCCGATCCGTCCACGGCCCGCGGCATCCTCCTGGCCTCCTATACCTGGGGACAGGACGCGCTGCAGTGGGGAGCGATGGATCCCGAGACGCGGCTGGAGGAGGCCCTGGACGACGTGTCGAAGATCCATCCCCGGATCCGCGACGTGTTCGAGGTGGGCGCGTCGCACGCCTGGTACGGGGATCGGTGGGCCCGCGGAGCGTTCGCCCTGTTCGCCCCGGAGCAGCAGTCCGCGCTCCAGGAGCACATCGTGCGGCCCGAGGGCCGGATCCATTTCGCCGGCGAGCACTGCTCGCTGTACCACGCCTGGATCCAGGGGGCCCTGGAGTCCGGGATCCGCGCGGCGTGGGAGATCCACCAGGCCCCGGCGGAGGTCGCCCGCTGAGCGAGGCCCGGGACCTGGCCCGCCGGGCCGCGTTAGAAGGCGGCCGGGTGATCCGCGAGACCGAGGTCTCAGGGGTGCGGACCAAGGGCCGGGCCGCCGACTACGTGACCCGCGTGGATCGCCTTGCCGAGGAGGCCATCCGGGCCATCCTGGCTCCCTGGGGCGTCCCGGTGGTCGGCGAGGAGCTGGGCGGCCAGGAGGCCGGACGCTACTGGCTGGTGGACCCGGTGGACGGGACCGTGAACCTGATGCACGGTTTCCCCGCGGTGGGGGTCTCCGTGTGCCTGGTCGAGGACGGCCGGCCGGCGGCCGGCGCCGTGCACGGGCCGTTCCTCGACACCACGTGGTCGGCGGCCCGCGGTGAGGGAGCCGACCGCGACGGGCGCCCGATCCGAGTGTCCGGCCGGAGCCCGGACGAGGGGGTCCTGGGCACCGGCTTCCCGTTCCGGTACCCGGAGCGCCTGGCCGAGTACCGGAAGGTGTTCGACCCTGCGCTGGAGCGGTTCGAGGACCTCCGCCGGCCAGGCGCCGTGGCCCTGGACCTGGCCTGGACGGCCGAGGGGGTGTTCGATGGCTTCTTCGAGCTTGCCCTGT
>DASWKD010000320.1:0-7735 GCA_036396815.1 Actinomycetota bacterium
GCACGCGGACGGTGGACGTCCACATCCGCCGCCTCCGGGCCAAGCTCGGCCCCGAGCACGAGCACCTGATCGAAACGGTCCGCGGCGTCGGCTACCGCGCCGCCACGGAATCCCATTCGTCCTAGCCTGGCGGGTAGCCCCATAGACTGCCCCCATGCGGGAAGAGCCGGAACGCCCGAAGGTTGCCTCCGCCTGGATCCTTGTCGCTCGATTCGTCGCAGTGCACCTGTTCTTCTCCGCGGCGTACGTGCTCGTCGCGTACACAGCCGATCGCATCGTATTCGACGACGTCCCGTCCTATCGATCGATCGGGCCCGGCGAGGAGTTCGAGACCCTCGAAGAAGCAACTCGAGCCGTCACGAGGGAGAGCACGGGGCAAGCCCTCGTCATCTTCGGCATCGCCAGTCCTTTGCCGTTCGTCCTCAACCTCCTCGCCTGGCGGCGGAGGAAGGAATTCGGGTTCTTCTGGGTCGCCCTCTCCCCCCTGCCTCTCATCGGTGCGTTCTTCTTCTGCATCCCCGGGAGCTGGATCGTAGCGAACGGCTCTTTCGGCGGCCCGGCCGGGGCCAGGACTGGTTCGTAACCGAGAATTAACGCTCCGGAAACCACCGGGCAATCCGGTCCGCGGTACCCTCCGGCCAGGCAACCGAAGGAGGGGGAATGGCCACACCGAAGGACGTCCTGGCCCTGGCCAAGGACGGAGGGGCGCAGGTCGTGGACCTGCGGTTCTGCGACCTGCCGGGCCTCATGCAGCACTTCTCGATCCCGATCTCGGAGCTTTCCGAGGAGGGCTTCGAGACCGGGTACGGCTTCGACGGGTCCTCGATCCGGGGCTTCCAGGAGATCCAGGAGTCCGACATGCTCCTGGTGCCCGATCCCGAAGGCGCGTACATCGACCCCTTCCTCGCCCACCCCACGATCGTGATCCACTGCTTCGTGAAGGACCCCATCACCGGCGAGATGTATACCCGTGACCCCCGGGGCATCGCCCGCAAGGCCGAGCTGCACCTCCAGCAGACCGGCATCGCCGAGACCAGCTACTGGGGCCCGGAGTGCGAGTTCTACATCTTCGACTCGATCCGCTTCGACCAGAACCAGCACGAGGGCTACTACCACATCGACGCCATCGAGGGCGTGTGGAACTCCGGTGCCGAAGAAGGCGGCAAGAACCTGGGCTACAAGCCACGGTACAAGGAGGGCTACTTCCCCCTGCCCCCCATGGACCACTACCAGGACCTTCGCACCGAGATGTCGCTGAACATCGAGAAGCTCGGCATGAAGGTCGAGGTTCACCACCACGAGGTGGGCACGGCCGGTCAGGCCGAGATCGACATCCGATTCGACACCCTGCTCACCACCGCTGACAACGTCATGAAGTTCAAGTACGCGGTGAAGAACACGGCCCGGCAGGCCGGCAAGACCGTGACGTTCATGCCCAAGCCGATCTTCCAGGACAACGGCTCCGGCATGCACAGCCACCAGAGCCTGTGGTCGGGTGGCGAGAACCTGTTCTGGGACGAGATGGGCTACGCGCAGATCTCCGACGCGTGCCGCTGGTACATCGGCGGACTCCTCCAGCACGCGCCGGCGCTGCTCGCGTTCTGCGCGCCGACCACGAACTCGTACCGACGGCTGGTCCCGGGGTACGAGGCCCCGATCAACCTCGTGTACTCCCAGCGGAACCGCTCGGCGTGCGTCCGGATCCCCGTCTACTACAAGACGCCGGCCGCCAAGCGCCTGGAGTTCCGCTCACCCGACCCCTCGGCCAACCCGTACCTGGCGTTCAGCGCGATGCTGATGGCCGGGCTGGACGGGATCAAGAACAAGGTCGAGCCCCCGGACCCGATCGACAAGGACCTGTACGACCTCCCGCCCGAGGAATCCGTCCAGGTCAAGCAGGTTCCGGGTTCGCTGGAGGAGGTCATCGACGCCCTGGAGGCCGACCACGCCTTCCTGCTGGAGGGCGGGGTGTTCACCCAGGACGTGATCGACACCTGGATCGAGTACAAGCGGAAGCGGGAGATCGACGAGGTCCGCCTCCGCCCCCACCCGCACGAGTTCCACCTGTACTACGACATCTAGGCTGTGTCGGAACGGCGCACGGAGGCCGCCCCCCGGGGCGGCCTCTGGCGTCTCCTCCTGGCGGCTCTCCTGGCGATGGCCGCCCTGATCACGGGCGGCTTCGGCCTGGCCTCGATGCGTGGGGGAGACGAGTGCCCAGCACGTGAAGGGGCACCGGCCATGGCCACCGGCTACTCCTGGGAACCGTCCCTATGGCCGCCGGGGAGCACGTGCATCTTCCACTCGGACACGGGAACGGTCGTGGTCGAGCCTCCGCTGTCCGGCTCGATGCTCGTCCTGGGTGGCCTGGCGCTGGCTGGAGGCTCGTTCGTCCAGCTCCTCAGGGCAACACGACGACTGGATCGGCGGCGCGGTTCGGGCATGCCGGCCGCCCTCTCCATCGCGGCCAGCAGCTCCGCCATCCTTCTCGCCCTGCTGTGGGCCGCCCTCTTCGCGGTGCCCTTCGCCGCGGTCGGCGCCGCCCTGGCACTCCAACGGCGCACCCGAGCCGGCGGCGTCCTGGGAGTCCTGTGCATGACGCTTGCGGCCATCGCCGTCGCGCTGACGCTCTACGGACTCATCTCACCGCCCTGGCTCCGCGGGATGGTCCGCCGCTAGCCCTCAGTGGCAGTCGGTCTGGACGGCGGCGGTCTCGGGGTAGACCAACAGGCACTCGGAGACCTCGACCGCGAATTCCGCGCCGACGGTGGCCAGGACCCAGGGCTCGGAGAGGACCTGTGCGGCCGCCCCCTTCTTCTTGACCTTGAACTTGCCGAACACCTGGAGCGTCTTGTTCCCTCCGATCACGCCCACCCCGCGGAGGTTGACGGAGTAGCTCGTGTCGGGCTGGGCCCCACCGGTGAACAGGATCAGCGAGCGCTGCTGCCAGTCGGTGTGTGCGATGACCAGGTCCCGGGCTCCCCGGGGTAGCTTCTGAAAGATCAGGTTCGCTTCTTCCGGGCTCCGGGCCAGCAGGACCAGCGGCCGCGGCGGGCGGTTCCCGAGCGGCTCGGTCTGCGCGGCCAGCACCCGCGCCGTGATCTCCGTCGAGCCGCCGGTGGCGCCGGGGTTCACGGCCTCCCGGTCGGGGACCGGGACGCCACCGGGCCCATCCCGGAAGTCACCGGCCGCCGCGGTGGGAACGGGCCCAGCGGGGATCTCGACCGGAGCGTTCCCCGTGCCGTTCCCGTTCCCGGTCCCGTCTCCGCTCGTGCACGCCCCGGCCAGCAGGGCCGCGGCCATGGTCATCGCTGCGATCCGTCTCACGTCGCCTCCTCGTAGAACACGCGCTCCATGGCCCGTCGGGCCCGGCGGGTGATCCTCCGGTAGTCCTCCAGGAACCTGCCCCGGGCGGCCTCCTCGTACCCCAGGCGCCGGGCCAGGGCCACCTGGCCCTCCGGCGATGGGGGCAGGGCCTCCGCGGGGACCCGCCGGTCCAGCTCCATCGCGCTCTTCACCTCGTTCAGGAACACGTACGCCTCCCCCAGGGCCAGGGCCACACTATCTTCTACGAGCCGGGCCCTGGCCAGGGCTTCGAGCGCTTCCAGGGTATGACGGAGGCGCACCTCGGGGTGTTCCCTGCCGTGGCGCATGAGCTGGAGCTCCACCGCGAACTGGACGTCGGCCAGCCCCCCGTAGCCCAGCTTGAAGTGGAAGCGCCGGGCGTCGGCCTGCTTGACCCGCTCGGTCTCCATGCGGACCCGCATCCGCCGGATCTCGGCCACCCGCTCAACAGGCATGGCTCCGGGGTACGCGAGGTCGCCCGCCGCGGACAGGAACCGCCGGCCGAGGGTCTCGGGGCCGGCAACGTGCCGGGCCCGGAGCAGCGACTGGAACTCCCAGGTCTGGCCCCACCGCTGCCAGTACTCGAGGTACGCGGCCAGCGACCGGGCCAGGGCGCCGCTCCGGCCCTCAGGACGGAGGTCGGGAT
Source organism: Actinomycetota bacterium (assembly GCA_036396815.1). GTDB lineage: Bacteria > Actinomycetota > UBA4738 > UBA4738 > CALAEC01 > DASWKD01. The sequence continues at coordinate 3,992 of DASWKD010000320.1, forward strand.
CGGGCTCCCACCCGGCCTCCCGGATCCCGGTCAGCACGGCCTCGGCGGCCCGCTCGGCCTCGCGGAACGCCTCCTGGCCCTGGCCCTCGAACACGAACACCACGTCGAGGTCGGATGCGAAGCTCAGCTCTTCCCCGCCGAGCTTGCCCAGGCCGATCACGGCCATGGGCACCTGGGGATGGGCCTCGGCGAACGCCTCCCCCACGACCAGGTCCGCGACCGCGCTGAGCGCCCGCCCAAGGTCGGGGACGCGGAGGTCGCCGGCCAGCGCGGTGGCGCCCGCGGCCAGCAGGCCCTCCTCCGCGGTCGAGGTATCCGCCCCCGGGCGCACCACGTCCACGCCGCGCGCGGCCAGCAGGTCGGAGAGCCATGCCGATCCTCCGGCGACCAGGGCGATCCGCCGGGCCAGGTCGGGATCCGAGGCCAGGAGGTCGGCGTCCTCGGGACCGAGGCGCTCGGTGATGCGTTCGAACCGGACCAGCGCGGCGTCGGGCCCGGGCGACAGGGCCAGGGCCGGGGCGACCACCGGGAACACGTGGCCGAGGACCTTCCCGGCCCGGGTGGCCGGGTCTGCCACCCGCGAGAAGCGCTCGTAGGCGGCCGGCGGGTCGGCGAAGCCCAGGCCGGCCAGGAGCTCCTCGGTGGCCGGGCGCTCCAGGCCCGGCCGCGGGGCGCGAGGCCCGGCGAAAGCCTCGAGCAGCGGCCGGTAGAACAGCCGCTCGTGGAGCCCGCGGACCACGCCGGTGTGCTCGCCGTAGACGGCGCGCAGGGCGTCGGGGCCGTCCAGCCCGAGGGACCGGGCGATGCGCCGCTGGGATGCGTCGTCGCCCGGGAGGTCGTGGGTCTGCGTCTCTCGATGCAGCTGGAGGCGGTGCTCGAGCGCGCGCAGGAAGCGGTAGGAGTCGGCCAGGGCGGTGGCGTCGGACCGGGCCACGTACCCCTCGTCGGCCAGTGCGGCCAGGGCCGGGAGCGTCCCGGTGTGGCGCAGGGCCGGGTCCCGCCGGCCGTGCACGATCTGAAGGAGCTGCACCGCGAACTCCACGTCCCGGATCCCACCGCGGCCCCGCTTGACCTCGGTGGCCTCCTTGCCCCGGGCGCGGACGTACTCCTCCAGACGGACCTTCATCGACCGGACGTCGTCGATGGCCGAGGCCTCCAGGTGCTCCGGGTAGATCACCGGCGCAAGGACCTCGACCAGGCGAAGGCCGAGGTCGAGGTCCCCGGCCACCGGGCGGGCCTTGACCAGGGCCTGCCGCTCCCAGGTGGCCGCGTGCCGCCGGTAGTACTCCAGCGTCGAGGCCACGGACCGGGACAGCGGGCCGCTCCGGCCTTCGGGCCGTAGGTCGGCATCCACGCGAACCGCGATGCCATCCGCGGTCGGCTCGGAGAGCAGCGCCATGACCGCCCGTGCGGCCCGTACGCCGTCCTCCTGCTCGCCGGCGTGCACGAAGATCACGTCCACGTCACTGGCGTAGTTCAGCTCCCGCCCACCGAGCTTGCCCATGCCCAGGACGACCAGGCCGCCGCCGGCCCCGCGGACCGACGACTCCAGCAGGGCTTCGGCGATGGCGGTCATCTCCCCCACCACGTCCTCGACGTCCGCACCCTGGAGGTCCCTGGCGGCCAGGCGCCATACCGCTCGGCGCCGGAAACGGCGCAGGCCGGCCTCGGGGCCCAGACGCTCCACGTCCGCGGCTGCCTCCGCGTCGAGGGCCTGGCGATCCATCGGCCGGCCGGCCAGCACGGCCGGGGTCTCCTCGGGATGGGCCACCAGGAAGTCGGCCGCGGCGGTGGAGAACCCGAGCAGGGCCACGGCCGCCTCCAGGTGTTCTTCGAGCGCGGCGCGAGCGGCGGGGTCCTCCCCAACCCGCGATAGCGCGACCCGGGCCAGCTCGGGATCGGGCGCCGTGGCCAGCGCCCGGCCGAGGACCTCGGGGCTGGCCCTCACAGGAGCGGGAAAGACCGTTCCATCTCGAACGCGGTGACCTGGGTCCGGTACGCGTCCCACTCCTCGCGCTTGTTGCGGAGCAGCCACTCGAAGACGTGTTCGCCTAGGGCCCCGGCCACCAGCTCGGAGCGCTCCATGGCCTCCAGCGCGTCGTGGAGGTTGTCCGAGAGCGCCGCCACCCCCGCCGCGCGCAGCTCCTCGGCGGAGAGCGAGCGCAGGTCCTCGTTCAGCTCGGGCGGGGGCTCCATGGCCTCGGCCACGCCGTCCAGGCCTGCGGACAGGAGGACGGCGAACGCCAGGTACGGGTTGCACGCGGGGTCGGGCGCGCGGTACTCGATCCGACACGAGGCCTCGTCGTCGGGACGGTCCGCCGGCACGCGGACCAGAGCAGCCGGGTTGCGCCGTCCCCAGCACACGTAGACGGGTGCCTCGTACCCGGGGACCAGGCGCTTGTAGGAGTTCACCCACTGGTTGGTCACCGCGGTGATGGCCGGGGCGTGGTGAAGGAGGCCGGCCACGAACGAGCGACCCACCTTCGACAGTCGGGTCTCGTGCGTTGCGTCGAACAGTGCGTTGCGGTCCCCCTCGAACAGGCGGAGATGGGTGTGCAGGCCGCTCCCCTGCACGCCGGCCGCCGGCTTGGGCATGAACGAGGCGTGGAGGCCGTGCGTCTGGGCGGCCTCCTTGACCACCAGGCGGAGGGTGACCAGGTCCTCGGCCACCCGGGCCAGGTCCCCGGGGGCCAGGACGAACTCGTGCTGGGACGGCGCGTCCTCGTGGTGCGTGAGCGACACGCGGACGTCCAGCGCGTTCAGCACGTCGGCTGCGCGCGCGGTGACCGCCGCCGCCGATGGTGTCGGCGCTAGGTCGAAGTAGCCGCCGCGGTCCAGCGGCTCGAAGCGCTCCGACGAGGCCGAGAGGAAGAACTCGACTTCGGGCTCGGCGGTGGCCCTGTACCCGAGCTCCGCGGCGCGTCCCACCACCCGGGCCAGCACCCACCTGGGGTCGCCCTCGAACGGCACGCCGTCGGGGTAGGTGATGTCGCAGAACATCCGGGCCTCGCCCCCGCCGGGCCAGGCCCGGAAGGTGGCCGGGTCCGGGCGGGCCAGCATGTCGGCCTCCTCGGCCCGGGCGAACCCGTCGATGGCCGAACCGTCGAAGGCCACTCCCTCCCGGAACGCCTTGTCCAGCTCCTGGGCGGGGACGGCGAAGGACTTCAGGAAGCCCAGCACGTCGCAGAACCACAGCCGGACGAATCGTGCCTCCGTCCGCTCCACCTCGGCCAGCACGCGATCGGCGGCGGCGTCCACGGCGCCATCGTACCCCCCGAGATTTAACCGGGTCGTAACCGTGCCGCCCCGGGCCTCGCCTAGGCTCGGAGCGATGACCCTGACCAACGAGGCCGAGTTCGTCCTGCGGACGGTCGAGGAGCGCGGGATCCGCTTCATCCGCCTGTGGTTCACGGACGTTCTCGGGTTCTTGAAGTCGTTTGCCATCACTCCCCAGGAGCTGGAGACCGCGTTCACGGAGGGGATGGGCTTCGACGGCTCCTCGATCGAGGGCTTCGCCAGGATCCAGGAGTCCGACATGGTGGCCCTCCCCGATCCCTCCACGTTCACCCTGACCCCGTGGCGCTCCGAGCACCTGGTGGCCCGGATGTTCTGTGACATCCGCAACCCCGACGGCACGCCGTTCGACGGCGATCCGCGGAACGTCCTGAAGCGCCAGGTGGACCGCGCCGCGGCGCTCGGCTACACGTTCTACGTGGGACCCGAGCTCGAGTACTTCTACTTCAA
>DASWKD010000321.1:0-8703 GCA_036396815.1 Actinomycetota bacterium
AGGATGCGACCACGTCCGTGGTCCGGGCCAGGAGTGCGGGGTCCAGGCCCTGCTGCTGGTACCACGCCGCGTTACGGGCCTGGACCCGGTGGGCAGTGGCCCGGATCAGCCATCGGATGTCCTGGGGGAGGACGAAGTGCCAGGTCGGGCGCAGGACGTGGGTCCGGAGGATCGCGCCCGCGTCGTACGCCTCCCGGGCTTGCGCGAGGGTCGTCCGGCCCGCCCGCTGGGCGACCGACCACAGCGCGGGGACGAACTCCTGAGCCTGCATCGCGGTCAGGCTGCCGACCACGGCCTCCACCGACGAGGACGAGAGGCCCCACAGACCCAGGCCGTGCAGCCGCGACCGAACGATCCGACGCTCATCCATCGCCCGAGTCTAGGGCGCGGGCCCGGTCCTGGGGCCGGCTCCGGGCGCCGGACCCGAGGCCTTCAGGAGGGCCTGGAGTCTCCGGAGGGGACGTCAGTCCGCGCAGGCCGGGTTGGCCGGTGTCTCGTGGCAGTCGATGTCGGCCGGGACGTCCGAGCCGATCGAAAACGAGGTCATGGGCGGCGCCTCGTCGATGGCGGGAGCGGTGAACAGCTGCTGGGTCCCGTTCCCGGCGGCCATCCGCACCGACGGCCTCGACCATGGGCCGAGCTCCATGCCGCCGGCCAGCTCGCCTCCCGAGGTGGCGAACGGGAACGTGGCGGCGCTTCGGTTGCCGTCGAAGGCCAGCGTGGCGCCGCTCGGGGTGGTCCCGGTGCACCCGCCCTGCGGGATCAGCTCCGCGCCCTCGCGGTCGAGGGACCCTGGCGCGTCTCCGCGGACGTAGAACGAGAGCCACGCCTGGCACGACCCGCCGATGGTCACCGGCACGCGGTAGGTGAGGGTCGGCCCGAAGGTGGGTCTGGCCGGTTCGCTGGTCTTGACCCGCATGCGCAGGCCCGTGCCCACGTGGCGGACGAAGCGCACGGCGCCCTGCTCGTCGCGCTCGATGACGGTGTCGTAGGTGGTCTCGAACCACACCCCGACCAGGTCCGCGCCTCCGACCGAGGCCGGATCGGTCGGCACGTCCAGGGCCTGACCGAACCCCTGCCCGTTCACCGCGTTGGCGTCGCCGGGCGGGTCGACGACATGGGGCGGGCCGGGCCCGGGGTCGGAGACCTGCGGCGGGCCTCGGTGATGGAGCGCCTGGGTGCGGGCGATGCTGCCCGTCCCGTAGTAGTAGCCGGCCGCCCAGCAGTCGGCCTCGACACAGTCCACGGGCCACAGGACGTTCGTCTGCCCGAACGCCGAGTTGGGCGAGGGCACGATACGCCACTCCTGGCCGTCCCAGCGCTCGATCAGGGTGACGAGCCACGTGCCCTCCCGCTGGTACCCAACCGCCCAGCAGTCGTCGTGCGAGGTGCACGACACGCCGGTCAGGACGTTGGCCAGGTCGGGTCCGCTGCTGGGGATGGGGACCAGCGACCACGAGGCGCCGTCCCACCGCATGGCCAGGGCCTGGTTCTGCTGGCCGGTGTAGATGCCCACCGCCCAGCAGTCGTAGGCCGTGACGCAGGTCACGCTGTTCAGCGCGTTGGTTTGGTTGGGAGCGCTGTTCGGTGAGGGGACGATGGACCACGCCTGGCCGTCCCACCGCATGGTCAGGGTCCGGCCCGCGCCCGGGGCCGCCTGCGAACCCACCGCCCAGCAGTCGTTTGCGGAGGCGCAGTCCACCGCTGCGAGCTGGCTGGCCTGACCCGGGAGGGGGCCGGAGACCGGGACCGTGGACCAGGATGCCCCGTCCCACCGGCGGACCAGGAGCTGGTTCGGCCCCACGCCTCCCAGCGCTCCCGGACGGGTGGCTCCGACCGCCCAGCACTCGTCCGGGGCGGGGCAGGTGACGTCGTACAGGAGATCGCTCCCGGTGGCGCTGGACTGCGGCTGGGTGACGAGGGACCACGCGGCGCCATCCCACCGGAGGCTGAGGGCCCGGTACGCCAGACCGTCGAAGAAGTACCCGACCGCCCAGCAGTCCGTGGAGGCGGCGCACCCCACGCCGGACAGGATCACGATGGTCCCACCCTCCGGGTTGGGGGAGGGCGCCAGCGCCCAGGCCGTGCCGTCCCAGTGCATGGCCAGGGTGTGCTGTGAGCCCGAGGTGTCGTACCCGACCGCCCAGCAGTCGTCGGGGGCCACGCAGTCCAGGCCCTGGAGGAAGTTGTGGGAGCCGTCGATGGCGTTCGGGGTGGCCACCCGGGCCCAGTCGTCTGCCGCCGAGGCGGGCCCGGCCGCCACAGCGAGGGCCAGGATCAGCGTGATCCGAGCTCCGGACAAGGGGCTCCTTTCGACGAGGCTGTGCCTGTAGATTCGACGTTCCCCCGTCCTTTCCCTGCCCCGACCGCGCTCCGCATGAGCGGGACACGGAGCCCAGCCCCGGCCGATACCCTCTGGGGATGGACGAAGCGCCGGTCCGGATCGCCGCACACGGCCTGACCATGGTCGGAGCGGAGGAGCATCGTCCGTACCTGGAGGCCGTTCGCCAGGGCCGGCGGGAGGCGTTCATGGCCGAGGTGCTGGAGGAGGCGGTGCGGCCCGGTCAGGTGGTGGTGGACGTGGGGGCGTTCCTCGGGCACTTCACCCTCCTGGCCGCCAGGGCGGCCGGTCCGTCGGGCAGGGTGCATGCCTTCGAGCCGGATCCTCGCGACCATCCGTGGCTGGTCCGCAACATCGAGATCAACGGCTTCACCGACCGGGTCAGTCCTCAAGCGGCGGCCGTGTCGGATCGCGCGGGCACCGCGCTCCTGCACCTGGCCCGGCAGGACCGCAGCCAGAGCAGCATCGTGTTCGCCACCGATGCCCACGACGCCATCCCGGTGCCGACCGTGGCCCTGGACCCGCACCTCCCCCCGGGCGTCGAGGTCGGGGTCATCAAGATCGACGTGGAGGGGGCGGAGCTCCAGGCCCTCGGGGGCATGGAACGGGTGCTGACCGGCTCGCCCGGCGTCTCCCTGTTCATCGAGGTCAACCCGGGAGCCTTGGGGGCTGCCGGATCCAGCACCGAGGAGCTGCTGGACCGGCTGGGAGGCCTGGGGTTCGGGTACCGGCTGATCGACGAGGATCGCCGGGAGCTGTCGCCGTTCGACGGGCGGGTGGAGGGCGTCAACTTCGTGAACCTGCTGTGCACCAGACGGCTCCGGCCGGGCTGACCCCCCCGCCGGTCTCCACAGGCTCGGGTGCGGGAACACGGACCGGGCCGGCGTGGTTGGATGGGATGGAGGCCGGGAAGGCCCCAACCCCTGGCCCGAGGAGGGATCGTGGACGCCAAGATGCACAAGACCGAGGAGGAGTGGCGCAAGGAGCTGACCCCCGAGGAGTACCACGTCCTGCGGGAGGCCGGCACCGAGCGAGCCTTCACCGGCGAGTACTGGGACCACCACGGCGACGGCGCCTACCGCTGCCGGGCCTGTGGGGCGAAGCTCTTCGACTCCGGGACCAAGTTCGATTCCGGGACCGGCTGGCCCAGCTTCACCGAGCCCATGAACCGTGAGCACGTGGAGCTGGTCCCCGACACGAGCCACGGCATGGTCCGGACCGAGGTCCGCTGCGGGAGCTGCGGCTCCCACCTGGGCCACGTCTTCGACGACGGCCCAGGTGAGACCGGTGAGCGCTTCTGCATCAACTCATGCTCGCTGGACTTCAAGCCCCGGGACGAGCAGGAGGAGTTCGAGGCCTCCTAGCCCGCCCCCCCGGATCGCTGCGAAGGGTCTCCGCGCTGGGGGCCCTTCGCGAGTTGGATTCGTGCAGGTGCACAAAGGATGTGGGGCCCCTCGCGGCGAACCTCTGAGGACCGACCTCGGAGGAGACCCGATGATGCCGATCCGTCCCGTGATCCTGGCCGCCGCTCTGGCCCTGACGGCTGCTGCGCCTGCCCTGGCCGCGCCCCAGCGAGCCGTTCCGTACTCGCAGGGCCCGGACGTGCCCACCACGGTGGGCTCGGCCCTGTCCATCGTGAACCCGTTCGTCGACGAGCTATGGAGCTACACCGAGGAGACCCGCACCCGAACGATCCGAGTGCCCACGTCCCCAGCACCCGACAGGTCGTGGGACCGGATCGTCCTCGTGTACTCCAGCCGCCCGGAAGGCGACCCGTGGGACCGTCTGTTCACCGTGCAGATCGAGGGCATGGAGGTCCTGCGCGGGACGACGCCGCGGGCCGCGTTCACCATCCGCCGGGACATCACCGAGTACGCGAACCTCCTTCCGCCGGGTGAACGGGTCCGGGTGGGCACCAGCCTGGGCAGCTGGGTCGGCGCCCTGCGGTCCAGCGTGGGCCTCGAGTTCTACCAGGGCGACGTCCAGGTCTTCGCCCCGGTCCAGGCTCCGGTGCACGGCCTGCGGGGAAGCACCTACGGGAACGCCAGCGCCACCCAGACCACCACGCTGTTCCCGGACGATGTCCCCGACAGCGCCACGGTCGAGGTCTTCCTGTCGGGGCACGGCGCGGCGGGGGAGTTCTGGTATGAGTACGGCGGCCCGCCGGAGTTCCAGCTCTACGTGGACGGGACCGAGGTCGCCACGCTCACGGCCATGCCGTACACGTATGCCTTCATCGGCTGCGAGCCGATGTCCACGTGCGAGCCCGTCCACGGCGTTGCGTGGTGGACCGCCCAGCAGGTGGCCGACAAGCTCGGCGTGCACAACGGGACCGGGGAGATCCCCCCGTACCGGGCCGCGCTGGATCAGGCTGACCTGGCGCTGCTTCAGGGCGCCCGCACCGTGCGCGTGGTCCAGACCGAGCGGCGGGTGCTCTCGGGTGGCGGGCAGAACTGGCCGCTCAGCGTGGGCTTCCTGCTCCAGGGGGTCACCGACAACTGCCCCGGTGTGGCCAATCCCGGTCAGGAGGACGCCGACGCGGACGGCGTGGGTGACGCGTGCGACGGACCCGGGATGATCGACGCGTCCGGCACGGCGGGATCAGAGGAGGAGGACGTGATCACGGCGACCTACGGGGCCGGCGTGACGTGCGATCCGGAGACCGTTGATCCAGCACGGTACGCCTACACGGATTCGAACGCCCCGGTGCCGGCCACCGGCATCGTGTGCGACGGGACGGAGCAGGTCCGGGTGACGTTCCCGGCCGGCACCCTCCGGGTGAAGGACGACGGCCTCCTCCGGTACACGGCGGGAGCCGCCCCGGAGGAGGGCGTCCTGGTCGGTGGCGGAGCCCCGTCCCCGAACCACGCCGAGCCCGTGGCCGTGGCCTGACCACGCTTCGTGCAGGTGCACAAAGGAGGTGGGACGTCATGCGTCGAATCCTTAGGGGCCTGATCCCTGGAGGAGGAGCGATGCGCCGAGCCGTCCTGGTCACCCTGAGCCTGCTGGTCCCCCTGCTGGCCCCGGCCCCCGCGCCGGCGGCCATCCCCTGCCCGGCCGGGGCCGTGTCCACCAACGTGGAGTGCATCGCCACGATCGAGGACCAGGTGCTGAGCGGGGCCATCGCCATCAACTTCATCGGGGACACGATGTTCGTCTCCACCCAGTTCGGGCTCCTGGCGTACGACATCTCCGATCCCTCGGCCCCCACCAAGGTGGGCCAGCTGCCGATGTACCTGTGGGAGAACGAGGACATGGCGGTGGACCCGGTCCGGGAGCGCGTGTTCCTGAGCCGCGATCCACGCGGTTTCGCGCCCGGCACCAGTGGCGCCACGTTCCCGTACGGCGCCGTGCACATCATCGACGCATCCGATCCGACGCTTCTCCGGCAGGTCGGCTTCTTCCTGGTTCCGGCCGGTCACACCTCGACGTGCGTCAACGACTGTGACTTCCTGTGGACGGGCGGCCCGTACGCCAACGCCCAGACCCAGCCGGGATGGACCGGCCGTCCCATCTTCGGCACCGACGTCCGCGACCCGGCCAACCCGGTCCCGTGCCCCGACCCGATCGACCTCGGCCGCGACGACGGCGTCACGAACTACGCCCACGACGTCCAGGTCGACGCCGACGGGATCGCCTGGGTGTCCGGCGACGGCGGCGTGCGTGGCTACTGGACGACCGGCACGCACTGGAACCCGCTCACCGAGCAGGTCGAAGTGGCCACGGCGTGCGACCCTGTTCCCTACGGCGGGGGCGGGACCCCCTACGCCGGCGAGGGCGCCCAGGGCGGCACGTACTCGAAGTTCATGCACAACGCGTGGCGGAACCCGCAGGCCAACATCCCCGACGAGTGGGACCGCGAGAAGGACGAGGTCGACCCCACGAAGGGCCACGTCCTGTACGCCACCGAGGAGAACCTCTCGTCGAACTGCACCTCGAGCGGCCGGTTCGCCACCTACGACCTGCGGACCTCGTTGAACGGAGAGGGGTGGAGGAGCACGCCGAGCGAGAAGTTCCGCATGCGCGTCCTCGACACGTGGACCCCGCAGGGCGCCGATGGGGCCACCGGATGCGCCTCGGCCCATTACATGGCCGATCGCGGCGACGGCGTTCTGGCATACGCCTTCTACGGGCAGGGTACGCGGTTCCTCGACGTCTCCAACCCGAAGGACATCCGCCAGATCGGCTACTACCGCCCGAGCCAGACGAACACCTGGGCGCCGTACTGGTACCGAGGGCTGGTGTACATCGCCGACCAGACCCGCGGCGTGGACATCCTGCGGTTCACCGGCGACGCGGAGGACCCGATCGTGCCCGAGCCGCCGCCGCCTGCCGAGCCGCTGGTCCAGGTGCCGATGGATGGCAAGCTGGGCTACCTGTGCCCGGTGCGTCCCGCCGCGGTCGCCTAGGACCCCTTCGCCCAGTGGTCGTGTAGGGGACGGGTCGAACGTTGTGCATGGCGCCTCCTCGTGTGAGATCGGCACCGGTGTGGCGCGTACACTGGAAGGGTGAGCCGGAGGCGATGGTGGCCGCGCGCCGAGCGGGCCATCCTGGGTGTGATGATGGGCCTTGCCGCGGCCCTCATGGAGCGGCGCCTGCGGAAAGCCCTGCGGAAGATGCAGGACGATCCGCAGAGCCGGAGCGTTACCTTCGGGCCCGAAGAAGGTCGAACACCAGGCCCACGGTGAGCACGCCCCCCGCTGCGCCCAGGACGGCGGGGATCCAGCCGGCAACGTCGGTCGAGGTCACGGTGATGGCCGAGGCCACGATGGCCGACCCCGCGGCCATGGCCACGGCCAGCCGGCGGGCCGCCCGGCGCACCGTGGTCTCCAGGTTCTCCATCCCCCGGAAGTGCACCTGGAGCTTGGGGCCCGGCCGGGCCCCGGTCAGGCGCTCGAACGCCTCGATCAGGCGAACGGCCCGGGTCTTGAGCTTCTGGGCCTCGTAGAACAGGCGGCGGGGGTCGGCGCGTTCCCGCAGCCGCCCGGTGAGCCCCTTCATCACGAACCCGCCGGCCACCGTGAACGGGTCCAGGTCGGGGTCCATCTGGGCCACCACCAGCTGCATCTGGGCCAGGGCCTTGCCGGTCAGGGCCAGCGAGGCGGGGAGGGGGACGTCGTGCTTCACCGAGATCTCGGTGATCTCCTGGAGGATCGGCCCCAGCTGGATCTCCTTCAGCGACGAGTCGCGGTACCGGTCGACCACCCGTCCCAGGTCCTGCTCGAAGGCGTGCACGTCCAGATCCGGCCGCTGGTCCTCGCCGGTCAGCATGAGGACCACGTCCGACAGGAACGACACATCGTGCTGCCAGAACGCCATCAGCAGGAGGAGCAGGTACTCGCGGATCTCCGGTCCCACCTCACCGGTCATCCCCGTGTCCAGGAACCAGATCGTGCCCTCGTGCCACAGCAGGTTGCCGGGGTGGGGGTCGGCGTGGAAGAAGCCGTCGGTGAGGATCTGCCGGTAGTAGGACTCCAGGAGCTGGCGGGCGGCGTCGCGGCGGTCCGGCGAGTCGGGCGCCTCGCTGATCCGGACGCCCTTGATGCGCTCCAGGACCAGCAGGCGGTCCGTGGAGAAGTCGGTGTGCACCTGGGGCACGTCCAGCCGGGGGTAGGGCTCCAGGACCTTGCGCAGGCGGTCGGCGTTGGCGGCTTCCTGCCGGAAGTCCAGCTCCTCCTGGAGCGAGGTGGACAGGTGCTCGACGATGGCCTCCAGGTCCACCAGCTGCCGGAACGCCGGCCGGTGCGCGGTCTTGGCCGCGAACATCTCGAGGAGGCCGAGGTCCTGCATGATGTCGGTGCGGGCGGTGGGCCGCTGGACCTTGACCACCACGTCCTCGCCGTCGGCCAGCGTCGCGGTGTGCACCTGGGCGATGGTCCCCGCGGCCAGGGGCTCGGGGTCCAGGGACTCGAACACGTCCTCCCAGGGGACGCCCAGCTCCTGCTCCATGACCTCCACGACCTCGGTCTCGGTGAGCGGCGGGACCTCGTTCTGGAGCGTGGACAGCTCCTCGATGTACTCGGGCGGGAGGAGGTCGGGCCGGGTGGACAGGATCTGCCCCAGCTTGCCGAAGGTGGGGCCGAGCTCCTCGAAGGCGGTGCGCAGGCGGCGGGCCCGCTCCCGGATGTCGTCGCCCGGGCCCAGCGGCTTGAACAGGTCCCGGAGGTCGTGCTTGGCGGCCACCCGGCCGATCCGCGCGGCCCGGCCCAGGAGATGGCCCTCCACCTCGGGTTCCTTCTGCGTGATCACGGGCTCGGGGGCGGGGGCGGCGGGGTCGGAGGTGTTGACGATGAACACCGAGCACGGCGCGTTGTGGGAGACGCGGTTGGGCACGTTGCCCAGGAGGAAGCGCTTTCGCCCGG
>DASWKD010000322.1:0-1792 GCA_036396815.1 Actinomycetota bacterium
GCCTCACCGACGCGCAGGGCCACACCGTGGACTTCAAGAACACGGTGATCATCATGACCTCGAACCTGGGGACCCGGGACCTGGCCAAGGCCGCGGTGGGATTCGCGGCCGAGGAGGATGCCGAGGGCGTCCCCTACGAGAAGATGCAGGAGCGGGTGATGGAGGAGCTCAAGCGCTCGTTCCGTCCCGAGTTCCTGAACCGGATCGACGAGGTCATCGTGTTCCACGCGCTGACCCGCGACCACGTGAAGGACATCGTGGACCTGATGATGAAGCGGGTCCGCGAGCAGCTGAAGTCCAAGGATCTCGAGATCGTGCTCACCGAGGCGGCCAAGGACGTGCTGGCCGAGAAGGGGTACGACCCCGCCCTGGGGGCCCGGCCCCTGCGGCGGACCATCCAGCAGATGGTCGAGGACCCGCTGTCGGAGAAGCTCCTGTGGAAGGAGTTCCAGGCCGGGCAGACCGTCATCGTGGACGGCAAGGACGGCGAGGTCACCTTCGAGACCGGCACGGCTCCCGAGGCCCCGCCGGTGGAGCTGGCCGGCCAGCAGGACTAGCGCACAGACCCCCTGCGTGCGGACGCGGGCACCGCGCGCGGGGCAAGGCCGATGGGCCCGGCAGCCTCACGGTTGCCGGGCCTTCGGCATCTCCACGTGCTCCTCGCTAGCCACCGCCACGGTAGGTGGACAGGAGCGTGTGCCTCCTCAGGAGGCCACCAGGCGATCGAAGTGGGCCCGGACCTCCTGCTGGGAGAGCCCCTCGAACAGGGCCTCGACCGTGCCGTCGTCGTTCACGAAGGCCCAGGCGGGCTGGTAGAAGAAGCCGAACTGGTTGAACACCGAGTCGTCCTCGTCCACGATCGTGGGGAACGTGATCCCGTACCGGTCGACGAATCCCTGCATGGCCTCACGGGTGTCGTGCCAGGCCACGCCGAACAGCTCCACCTTCCCCTCGTACCGCCGCCCGACCCGAGCGACACCGGGAGCTTCCCGGTTGCACGTGCCTCACCACGGGGCCCAGAACCACAGGGCCACGTCCCGCCCGGCGTAGGCCTGGCCGCGGAACCGCCCGCCCCCCAGAAGGGGTGCGGTGAACCGGAGCTCCCTGGCCACCTCGACCGTTGGCGCAGCGGGTAACGGGGTCTCCACGGTTGGAGGGGCGGCCACGGGAGGCACGGGGGACGACGGAGCCTCGGGGGCGACCGCCCGCATGGGGGCCGAGCAGGCCGAGGCGGCCAGGGCCATTGCTGCCAGGAAGCGCCGGTCCATGTCTCCGACCCTACCGTGAGACCTCGGAAAAGGCGGGCCTGCGATGCGATGGCTTCGCGGTATGGCACAGTTCGGTGATGGCTGTGTCGAAGCGCGAGGTCCGTGTGTTCGAGGCCGTGGCCGCGGCTCTGCTGGGGGACGGCCCGCCGGGCGTGGAGGACCTGCGGATCGCCGAGCGGTTCCCCTCGCTGTTCGAGCGCCTGCCGGACCGGAAGCTGGCCCGGGACCTGCGGCGGTTCCTGACCCTCCTCCGCAACCCGGCGGCATGCGGCTTCCTGTTCGCCAACCCGGTCCCCTTCCGGGGCCTCCCGCCGCTCCTGGCCGAGCGGGCCCTCCGGCGGATGGCCGCCCACCGGGTGGGCCGGGTGCGGGCCGGGTACCAGGCCGTGCGGCGCCTGGCCGGGTACCTGGCGGCGACCACCGACGACGGGACCCCCAGCCCCCTGTGGGCGGAGATGGGGTACCCGGAACCGGGTCCGCCGCCAAGGATGCCGCCGGCCCTGCACCCGATCGAGTTCACGGCC
>DASWKD010000323.1:0-9483 GCA_036396815.1 Actinomycetota bacterium
ACCAGCGGAGCGAGCCCGCGAACGGCGGGGGGTCGTGCTAGCGTCGAGGGCCATGAAGCGGCTGGCCGCAGCCCTCGTCGCGGCGCTCGCCCTGAGCCTGGTTCCCGCGCCACCTGCCGGCGCCGCGGTGCGCAAGATCAAGGTGGCCTCGTGTCCCAACGGCAACCGGACGTGCTGGCCGGCGGCGTTCGCGTTCACTCCCGACGGCACCGAGATCTTCTGGGCCGAGCGCTTCACCGGCCGGATCAGGCGAACGGTGCTGGCCACCGGCGCGACCTCCACCTGGTTCCGCCTGCGCGGGGTGGCCAGAGACGGGGAGCAGGGCATCCTCGGCTTGGCCGTGGACCCGGACTGGCCGGCCGACGGCTGGGTGTACGTGTACTTCACCAAGCGCTCGCCGCTTCAGAACCGCATTATCCGCATCCGGTCACTGGGCGGAGGCTCCTTCGAGAAGGACCGCCTGCTGACCATCCCCGCCGGCTCCTTCCACAACGGCGGGATGATCCACTTCGGGCCGGACGGCATGCTGTACGCCGTGACCGGAGACGCGGGGCGGCCTCGCCGGGCCCTGCGCAAGAAGAACGAGGCCGGCTGTGGCAGAGCGAGAACGGACCCGAGTGCGACGATGAGATGAACCGGATCCGCCGGGGGCGCAGCTACGGGTGGGGGCCGTCGTCCTCGTGCCCGGGGACCAGCGAGTCGGGGCCCCGGCCGGTCCAGCCGAAGAAGCGCTGGAACCCGGTGATCGCCCCCACCGGGGTGGCCTTCTGCAACATGTGCGGGCTGTCGAAGACACACGGGCGCCTGCTGGTGGGTTCGTTCCTGGACCGCAAGATCCGGAAGCTGAGCCTGACGAGGGGCCGCCGGGCGATCGGCACGAGCCGGAAGGTGTACCGCAACCGTCGTGGGGTCCTGGCCCTCGAAGCCGCTCCCAACGGGCGCATGTACTTCAGCGACAAGCGGGGCATCTACCGGCTGGCCCAGACATGAACCGGCGCGCGCCGGGACCTGCGATCGTCGTGATGGGTCTGCTGCTGCTTGGGCTGTGGCCGGGGGCGGCGGGGGCGGTCGCCGCGCGACGGGTCGTGGACTGCCGACGCGGTAAGCCGGTGTGCTGGCCTACCGCCTTCGACCTCGCTCCCCGGCGCAAGGTCTTCTACGTGGAGCGGTTCACCGGCCACGTCCGCGTCTACAACAGGCGCACCGACCGGGACCGGAGGTGGAAGAGGATCAGGCACGTGGCCACGGCCGGCGAGCAGGGCCTCCTGGGGCTGACCCTCGACGACCGCTGGAAGCGGGGCCGCCGCTTCCGGTGGGTGTACGTGTACCTCACCCACGACGCTCCGCTCCAGAACCGCGTCATGCGCTACCGCAAGAAGCGAGGAGGGGGGTTCCGGCGCCAGATCCTGGCCAGGATCCCCGCTGCCGGGAACCACAACGGCGGGGTCCTCCACATCGGTCCCGACGGAAGGCTGTGGGCGGTGACCGGTGATGCCGGGACGCGGAGCAACGCGCAGAGCTTCGCCAACCTGGCGGGCAAGGTCCTGCGCATGACGAAGAAGGGCGGCCTGCCCGACGACAACCCGGTCCTGGGCGGCAGCCGCCGGCGCATCTGGTCCTACGGCCACCGGAACTCGTTCGGGTTCACGTTCGACCCCGAGACCGACGACCCGTGGCAGACGGAGAACGGCCCCACCTGCAACGATGAGCTGAACCACCCCGGCAAGGGGGAGAACCGCGGCTGGGGCCCGAACGAGTCCTGCCCCAACACGAACAACTCCGGCCCGAGCCCCGTCGGGCCGGAGCACCTGATCAACCCGGTCACCGCCCCCACGGGGGCAGCGTTCTGCAACGGCTGCGGCCTGGGCGTCGAGGGCCGCCTCCTGTACGCCTCGTTCAACGACCAGGACATCCGCAGCGCGACGCTGAGCGCCGGACGCGACAACGTGACCGGGACCGCGCACCTGTTCCAGCACGTCCGGCCCGTGCTGGGGCTCCTTCGCGGCGGGGGCGGCTCGATCTACTTCAGCGACGACCGAGGAATCTACCGGCTGGACCCGTGAACCGGGCTGGTCACCGGGACCGCCGGTGGCGGAGAATGGCCCCGTGGACGTGCTGGACAGCTTCCTCGACGCGATGGGCAACACCCCCCTGGTCCGCCTGTCGCGGGTCACGAAGGGCATCAGGCCCACCATCCTGGCCAAGCTGGAGATGATGAACCCGGGCGGCTCGGTCAAGGACCGGATCGGCCTGCGGATGATCGAGGCTGCGGAGAAGGAGGGCCTCCTCCAGCCCGGCGGGACGATCGTCGAGCCGACCAGCGGGAACACCGGCCACGGTCTGGCCATCGCCGCGGCCATCCGGGGGTACCGGTGCATCTTCGTGATGCCGGACAAGATGAGCCAGGAGAAGGTGGCCCTCCTCCGCGCCTACGGCGCCGAGGTGATCATCACGCCCACCGCAGTGGCCCCCGAGTCCCCCGAGTCGTACTACCGCGTGGCCGACCGCCTGACCGAGGAGATCCCCGGCGCGTTCCAGCCCAACCAGTACTTCAACCAGGTCAATCCGCAGGCCCACTACGAGACCACCGGCCCCGAGATCTGGGAGCAGACCGGTGGCGAGATCGACGTCCTGGTCCTGGGCGTCGGGACCGGCGGCACGGTGACCGGCACCGGCCGGTTCCTGAAGGAGAAGAAGCCGGAGCTCATGGTGGTCGGCGCCGACCCCGAGGGGTCGCTGTTCTCCGCCCCCGAGGAGCCGGCCCGGCCGTACCTGGTGGAGGGGATCGGCGAGGACTTCTGGCCGGAGACGTTCGACCCCTCCGTGGTCGACCGGTGGGTGCGGGTCTCCGACCGCGACTCCCTGCTCACCGCCCGGGCCATCACCCGGAAGGAGGGGATCCTGGTCGGCGGCTCGGCCGGCACCGCGCTGTTCGCCGCGCTGGAGGTGGCCAGGGAACTCCCCGCGGAGGCAACGGTCGTGGTCATCTTCCCCGACACCGGCCGCAACTACCTGTCCAAGCTGTACTCCGACACGTGGATGCTCCAGTACGGGTTCGTCGACCGGCCCGAGCAGGCCCGGGTGGAGGAGGTCCTGGCCGCCAAGGAGGGCGATCTGCCTCCGGTGGTGTCGATCGGCGCCCACCAGAAGGTCCGCCAGGCCGTCGACATCCTCCAGGAGCACGGCATCAGCCAGGCCCCCGTGACCCGCGACGACTCGGGCGAGGTCTCCGCCGTGGTGGGCAGCATCCGCGAGCGGGCCCTGCTGGACCGGGTGTTCCGCGACCCCGACGCCCTCCAGGCCGACGTGGCCGAGGTCATGGGCCCGCCGCTTCCCCTGGTGGAGACGGAGGACGCCGTGGAGGTGGCCTTCGAGGCCCTCCAGCAGGGTCCCGCCGTCATCGTCACCCGGGACGGGCACAGCCTGGGCGTCCTGACCCGCTCCGATCTGCTGGAGTTCCTGGCCCACCGCCAGCGGAGCGGCGCATGAGCGACCACTCCTTCGAGACCAGGGCCATCCACGTGGGGCAGGAGCCCGACCCCACCACCGGCGCCGCCGTGGTGCCGATCTACCAGACCTCGACCTACGTCCAGGACGAGGTCACCGTGCACAAGGGGTACGAGTACTCGCGCACGGACAACCCGACCCGCACCGCGCTCCAGGAGGTGCTGGCCTCGCTGGAGGGCGCGGCCCACGGCCTGGCCTTCGCTTCGGGCATGGCTGCCACATCCACGATGTTCTCGCTCCTCAAACCCGGGGAGCACGTGGTCCTGGCCGACGACGTGTACGGCGGCACGTACCGTCTGCTGGCCAAGGTCCTCAGCGAGTGGGGCGTGGCCTTCGACGCCGTGGACCTCACCGACCTCGATGCGGTCCGCAAGGCGATCCGCGACGAGACCCGGATGCTGTGGGCCGAGACCCCCACCAACCCGCTCCTCAAGGTGGTGGACATCGAGGCGGTCTCCGCTATCGCCCACGAGGCCGGGCCGATCCGGGTGGTGGTGGACAACACGTTCGCCACGCCGTACCTCCAGAATCCCATCGCGTTGGGGGCCGACGTGTCGATGCACTCCACCACCAAGTACATCGGCGGCCACTCGGACGTGGTGGGCGGCGCTTTGTGCCTGGACGACGAGGAGACGTACGACCGCTTGAAGTACCTCCAGAACGCGGCCGGAGCCGTGCCCGGCCCCATGGACTGCTACCTGACGATCCGAGGGCTCAAGACCCTTGCCGTGCGGATGGAGGCCCACTGCCGCAACGCCATGAAGGTGGCGGAGTTCCTGTTCGGACATCCCAGGGTCACCAAGGTCCACTATCCCGGGCTCTCCGACCACCCGGGCCACGAGCTGGCCAAGCGGCAGATGCGGGACTTCGGCGGCATGGTCTCGTTCGAGCTGGCCTCGGAGGCGGAGGCCCTGGACGTGGCCCGTAGGACCGAGCTGTTCTTCCTGGGCGAGTCCCTGGGCGGGGTCGAGTCCCTGATCGAGCACCCGGGCAGGATGACCCACGCCAGCGTGGCCGGGTCGCCGTGCGAGGTCCCCGACACGCTTCTCCGCCTGTCCGTCGGCATCGAGCACCCCGACGACCTGATCGCGGACCTGGAGCATGCCCTCGCCTGACGCCGACCCACGCTCTCCATCGGGGACCACGATTCCCGCCGTCGTCTTCGTCCACGGCTTCGGGAGCTCCGAGGATTGCTGGGCGCCCCTCCTCACCCTCCTGGGCGATGACACCGACATCGACCGCCGGTTCGGGTTCGAGACGTTCACCTACCCCACGGCGAAGCTCCGCCTCCACCCCCTACGCCGCATCCCCCGCCTGGACGAGATCTCGAACCAGCTGGCCGCGTTCATCGATTCCCCGCGGTTCCACGGGCGGCAGCTGACCCTGGTCGGACACAGCCAGGGCGGTCTGGTCATCGAGCGCTACCTGGCCGATCTCCTGGAAGCGGGGCGGGCCGAGGCCCTGACGCCCGTGCGGCAGGTCATCTTCTTCGCCACGCCGACGCGAGGATCGACGATCCTCTCACCGGTCCGCAAGCTCACCTCGCTGATCTTCCCCAACCCTCAGGAGCGCTCCCTGCGCGTGCTCAATCCGGAGATCGCCCACCTCCAGGAAGTGATCACGGCGCGGGTCGTCTCGGCGGTCGAGGCGGGGACCACGTCCTGGCCGATCCCCATCCAGTGCTTCTGGGGGCTGCGGGACCGCATCGTCACCGAGGCCTCCGCCCGGACGTTCGGCAATGCCGTGGCCCTGGATGGCGACCATTTCTCGATCCTCCAGCCCGAGAGCCACGACGACACTCGGTACGCCGAGTTCAAGGAGCTCCTCCTGGAGCCGGTCGGGCATGCCCACGTGTTCGAGATCGACCGGTTCGAGGCCGAGCTGAGCGTCGGCCCACACGACCCGGAGGAGGCCCTTCCGGCGCACCACGGGAGCGTGGACCGCAGCGTGCGCACCGACAACGTGGGCCGGCTTATCCGGCGGGTGACCTTCGCCCGCGGGAACCGGTGCGCGGACCCCTACCGGATGCGATACGCCACGCAGTCCGGCGGCTACGTCAAGCCCACGGCCAGCCACCACAACGAGGCGGCACCGATGGCCGTCGAGCGGTACGAGGCCCACGGCCTGGAGTGCGAGTTCGAGCTCACACCGGAGCCGGGCGAGACGTACACCTACAACGTCGACGTCTTCGGCGGGTTCGGCGCCGGCCACCGGGACCAGCATTTCCACCTCCTGCGCACCAGCTACTACGAGGCGATGAGCTTCCAGGTCGACCTGACGAAGTACGTGGAGGCCGGGTGGACGATCACACGGCCACCCACCCTCTACTTCCACCCCGAGGACACGGGCGACCACGACATCTGCGCCATGCGCGTCCTCGACCGTCCCCAGGACCCGGTCGAGGCTGACCCGGCCGGACGGTGGCGGTGGGAGCTGGGCCACGTCCGGGAGGGCATCGTCGACATGACCTGGGACGTGGCCCCTCCCTCCACCGCCTGAGGTCCATCCCCGCACTAGACATATCGATGCCCGAGGCGTATGTTTTGATGTATGCGGCGGACCACGATCCGACTCGATGACCAGCTGCTGGCGGAGGCCAAACAGCTGGCCGCGCGGACGGGGCGGACCCTGACCTCGGTCATCGAGGACGCCCTCCGCCAGACCCTGGCCAGGGGCAAGCAGGTGCGGACCACGAAGCCACCAGAGCTTCCGACGTTCAAGGGTGACGGGCTCCAGCCCGGAGTCGATCTGGACGACAGCGCGGGTCTCCTCGACATCATGGAGGCCGGGCGTGATCCTCGTTGACGTCAACGTTCTCGTGTACGCGTTCCGAGAGGACGCTGAGGATCACATCGACTACCGGAGATGGCTCCGCGCGGCAACGCGCGGCCAGGAGCCCTTCGGGGTCTCCGATCTGGTGCTCAGCGGATTCCTGCGGGTCGTCACCAACCCACGAGCATTCACGTCCCCAACACCGATGGCCGCTGCGCTGAGCTTCGCCGATGCGCTCAGAGCCCAACCAACCTACGTGCCGGCCACACCCGGCTCTCGGCATTGGGAGATCTTCTCGTCGCTCTGCCGGACCAGCGGCGTTAGGGGGAGCCTGGTGGCGGATGCCTATCATGCCGCGCTGGCCATCGAGTCCGGCAGCGAGTGGATCACCACCGATCGCGACTACGCACGGTTCCCGGGCTTGCGCTGGCGCCACCCACTCTCCGACTAGCCCTCAGGTCGGGAGGGCTCCGTCCTACGTGGCGTCATGACCGAGGCCACCGCGCCAGGAAGTCGCTACTCGTCGACCGGCTTCGGCTCGATGGGCGAATAGCCTGCGGCCTTCGGCGGGGCCTGCTTCACCGGCTCGAAGCTGCCCTTGTCCTCGGTGGCGTCCAGAGTGGCCCCTTCCGCGAACGTGGATGCCTCCTGGCCCTCGCGGAGGACCTGGAGCACCGTGAGCGGCTCCTTCTTCCCCTTGACCTTGAGCGGCGGGAGCGGAGCGACCCGGAACCCGTCCCCCAGGGCGGCGGCGGTCTCCTCGGTGACCACGATCTGCCCCGCGTCGGCCACGCCGCACAGCCGGCTGGCCGTGTTCACCGTGTCGCCGATCACCGTGTAGTCCAGGCGCTCGTGCGAGCCGATGTTCCCGACCACCGCCGGCCCGGTGGCGATGCCCACCCCGCATCCGGCCACCTGGAGATGGCGGGCGTCGGGGTTGCCGGCCACGGCCTTGTCGATCTCGTCCAGCATCCGCATCGCCGAGCGAACCGACTTCGCGGCGTGCTCAGGCTCGGCCCGGGGCGCGCCCCAGAAGGCCATCACGCAGTCCCCCATGAACTTGTCGATCGTCCCCCGCTCCTCGTTCACCGCCCGGGTCATGGCGTCCAGGTACACGTTCAGGGCGGCGACCACGTTCTCCGGCGCCGCGCCCTCCGAGGCCGAGGTGAACCCGCGGAGGTCGGCGAACAGGATCGACAGCGGACGCGAGGCCCCCCGCAGGGTGGCCATGGCCACCTCGGGAGCGGCCAGGACCTCCTGGACGATGTCCTCGGCCACGTACCGGGAGAAGGTCTGGGTCACGCGGCGGCGCTCCCGGACCTCGGTCACGTACCGGAACGCCAGCGCGGCCAGGTACGCGACCAGGAGGGCCAGCGGCGGGTACACCAGGTTCATGACCGTGCCCCGGTCGAACTGCCGGAACGCGAACAGGAAGGAGCTCACGCCCAGCGCTATCGTGACCAGCGGCGACAGCCAGGCCCGGAGGAAGGCCACGGCCAGGGCCACCAGGAGCGCCACCAGGAACACGATGCCCGCCGTCAGCGGCGTCCCGGCCTGCTCCAGGAACGCGCCCTGGAGCATCGTGTTCAGGGCGTTGGCGTGGACCAGCACCCCGGGCTGGCCGCCGGCCTTGTCGAGCGGGGTGAGACGGGTGTCGCCGAGCCCGATGGCCGTGGCCCCGACCAGCACGATCTTGCCGTCGAACGTGCCTGCCGGGACCCGGTCGTCCAGGACGTCCACGGCCGAGACCGCGGTGAACTGCTGCTCGGCCTTCCGGCCGCCGGCGAAGTTCACGTCCATCGTCACCTGCCGGCCGGTGGGGATCAGCCGGCCGCCGACCTCGACCCCCTCGGGGCGGGTGGTGTACGGGCCGCTCAGACCCTCCCGCAGCTGGTACAGGACCAGGGACAGCGCCGGGGCCAGGTCCCCATCGGGGCTCTCCACCAGCAGCGGGAGCGAACGGGCCACGCCGTCGGGGTCGGGGCGGACGTTGACGTGGGCCAGGGCCGCGGCGGCGCCGGCCACCGGCGCGATCGGGAGGTCCAGGCCATCGGCTCGGAGGACCCGGGCCTCGGGCTGCGGCCTGGGGTTGAGCTGGGCGGCCACGCCCTGCACGTAGCCGCCCACGTCACCAATGGCCTCCGCCAGCGCGGCGTCCGCCTCCGGGTCGCCGGGCTCGGAGAACGTGACGTCGTAGCCGATCAGCTCGGCGCCGTCCGCCGCGATCCCCTCGATCAGCTGGGCGTGCACGTCCCGCTCCCAGGGCCATGCGTCCTGCTCCCGGTCCCCCACCGCGGCGAGGCTGGCATCGTCGATCTGCACGACCACGATGTCCTCGGAGGGGGCCACGCCGGGGAACAGGCCGTCGGTCAGCCGGAGCTGGGTTCCTCCCATCGCTCCGCGGGCCACCCCCAGCCAGGAGAGACCGGCCAAGACCACGGCGATGATGACCGAGGACACCAACCGGCGCGTCGCGTTCCTCATCCGGGAGAAGGATAGGGCAGTCGGCGGCTCAGGGCTCGTTCAGTTCTTCGGGCCGTTCCCCTTGCCGTTCCCTCCGCCGGGGCCGTCGGGCCCGCAGGACGGGTTCTGGTTGCCCTGCCCGTGGGACTGGGACACCTCGCACCCGTGCCGCTGGTCGGGTGGTGGGGTGGTGGGGGGCGGGTCCGGAGGCGGTGGCGGTGGCGGTGGCGTGGTCGGGGGATCCGTCGGCTGGGGCTGGGGCGCCGGGTCGCCGCCGGGTCCGTTCCCGCCGCCCCCGTTCGACGACGTGGTCGTGGTGGTCCCGGCCAGCACCACGGTCCCGCCGGTGGCCTCCTCCGCAACCGGCTTCCCGGGGTTGGTGATCTCGATCCCGAGGACCTGCTCGGTGCAGGTCGAAGCGTCATCGAGCTCGCACAGGTTATAGGCCAGCCAGTCCTCGGCCAGCATCTCGGCGGTCAGGACGTACACGTCGTCGTGGGAGCCGTCCGGCATCACGGTCAGCCCGTGGCCCGCCGTGATCCTGACCGACGACCCATCGGGGAGGAGGGCCGCCACCGCGCCCTTCACCACCCAGACGTCGGAGCCCCCGTCGGGGCGCAGGCGGATGGCGAACTCGGTTCCGCGCACCGACGCCGTGGCCGTGGGCGTGTTGACCTCGAACCGGCTCTCGGAGCTGGTCAGGTGGACCACCCGGCTGAACGTGTTCCCCGAGCCCTGCTC
>DASWKD010000324.1:0-4184 GCA_036396815.1 Actinomycetota bacterium
ACCTCAGGAGAAGGAGTGTACCGTGCTGGAGCTGGCCGCCCTGGGCCTCCTCAAAGAGCAGAGCATGCACGGGTACCAGTTGAAGAAGCGGCTCTCGGAGACCCTGGGACCCTTCTGGCAGGTGTCCTACGGCTCGCTGTACCCGGCCCTCAAGCGCCTCCAGGCTGAGGGCTCGGTGGAAGTGGTGTTCCCCACCGAGGAGGTCCGCCGCCGCAAGAACGTGTACCGGGTGACCCCCGATGGTGAGCGCCTGTTCAACCGCCTGGTGGAGGAGTCCGGCCACGACAAGGACGCGGATAACGGCTTCCGGGTCCGCCTGGCGTTCTTCCGGTACCTGAAGCCCGAGACCCGGATCGGCCTCCTGGAGCGGCGCAAGGCGTACCTGCTGGGACGCCTGGCCGAGTTCAAGGAGCGCGTGACCTCGTACCGCGAGCGGGTGGACAGCTACACGCTCTCGCTGATGCGCCACGGCATGGACTCCACCGAGCACGACATCGCGTGGCTCGACGACATGATCCGGGCCGAGCGCAAGGCGGTGCGCCGCAAGCCGCGACGCACGGCCCTCCCGAAAGGAGCCAAGACATGACAACGACCCGGCTGGCCATCGTGGGCGCCGGCAACTGCGCCTCGTCGCTGGTGCAGGGGCTTACGTTCTACCGCGACGCCGACCCCGCAGATACCGTGCCCGGCCTGATGCACGTCACCCTGGGCGGGTACCACGTGTCGGACGTTGAGGTCGTGGCGGCGTTCGACGTGGACGGCAAGAAGGTCGGGCGCGACGTGGCCGAGGCCATCTTCACCGAGCCCAACAACACCGTCAGGTTCTCGGACGTGGCCCCCCTGGGGGTCGAGGTCCAGCGAGGTCCCACCCTGGACGGGCTGGGCACGTTCTACCGGGACACGATCGAGGAGTCCGGTGAAGAGGCCGTGGACGTCACTGCGGCGCTGCGGGAAGCCGGGACCGAGGTCCTGGTCAGCTACCTGCCGGTGGGGAGCGAGGAGGCCACTCGGTTCTACGCCCAGGCGGCCATCGACGCCGGGTGCGCGTTCGTCAACTGCATCCCGGTGTTCATCGCTTCGGATGTGTCGTGGGCCAAGCGCTTCGCCGAGGCCGGCCTGCCCATCGTGGGTGACGACATCAAGTCCCAGGTCGGGGCGACGATCATCCACCGCATCCTGGCCAAGCTGTTCGAGGACCGCGGCGTGGTCCTGGACCACACCTCCCAGCTGAACTTCGGCGGCAACATGGACTTCAAGAACATGCTTGAGCGGGAGCGGCTGAAGTCGAAGAAGATCTCCAAGACTCAGTCGGTGACCTCGCAGCTTCGCGAGGACATCGGTTCGGACAACATCCACATCGGGCCCTCGGACCACGTGCCGTGGCTGAAGGACCGCAAGTGGGCCCACATCCGGCTGGAGGGGCGGGAGTTCGGCAACGTCTCCATGTCGGTAGAGCTGAAGCTCGAGGTGTGGGACTCGCCCAACTCGGCGGGGATCGTGATCGACGCGGTGCGCTGCGCCAAGGTGGCCATGGACCGGGGCGTGGGCGGGCCCCTGATCGGGCCGTCTGCGTACTTCATGAAGTCGCCCCCGGTGCAGTTCTCGGACGAGGCCGCCCGGGAGATGGTGGAGGGCTTCATCCTGGGCAACGGGCAGGCCCAGGCCCAGGACTGGACGGCGTTCTTCGACCCCCAGCCACAGGGATAGTCCCCTGCGGGGCCAGGACCTCCGCGCCGTGCTGGCCCGGGGGCCGGTCCGCCGGCTGCTCGGGGCCCAGTTCCTGTCCCAGGCCGCGGACGGCCTGTACCAGATCGCCCTGGCCTCGATCCTGATCTTCAACGTGGCCGCGGCCGAGACGCCCGCCCAGGTCACCAAGGTCCTGGCCGTGACGCTCCTGCCCTTCTCCCTGATCGGGCCGTTCACGGGGCCGTTCATCGACCGGTTCTCGCGGCGCTCGATCCTGGTCGGCGCCAGCGCGATCCGGGCCCTGACCACCGCGGCCCTGGTCCCGGCCATCGGCGGCCCCGAATGGCTCCTCCTGGCCCTGGCCGTGGCGAACATCTCGGTGAACCGCTTCTTCCACGCCACCAAGGCCGCGGTCCTGCCCACCCTGGTCCGCTCCGACCGGTACCTCACCGCCAACGCGGTGTCCACGACGGGGGGGATGGTGTTCGGCCTGCTCGGCGCGGTGATCGGCGGGCCCATCGCTCAGAACGTGTCGGCCACGGCCGTGGTCGTGGCGGCGTCCGTGGTCATGGGGGTAGCCGGCGCGATGGCCGCCACCCTGGCCCTCCCCCCCGGGGAGCGGCGGGGCCTGGCCGGCGTGGTGCGGGAGATCCGCGACAACCTCCGCGACGTGGGCAACGGCCTCCGTACCCTCCGGGCCAGCCGGCGGGCCACCTACGGTGTGGCGGCGGTGTGGACCATGCGGGCCCTCCTCGGCTTCGTGCTGATCGCGGCCCTGGTCCTCCTGCGGACGCGGTTCCAGGCCCGGGTCGCCGGGTTCTCGGTGATCCTGGGGATGGTCGGGGTGGGGGGGTTCCTGGGCGCCGTCACGGTCGGCGGGCTGGCCCGGCGCACGGGGTACACCGGGGTGGCGCCGGTGGCCTTCGTGGTGGCCGGCCTGGTGGCCCTGCTGCTGGGGCCGGCGCCGACGTGGCCGGTGGTCCTCGGTGTCGTGCTGGTGGCCGGCGCGGCCATGGCCGCCACCAAGATCGCCTCCGACACCCTGGTCCAGTCCGGGATCGAGGACCATTTCCGGGGCCGGGCGTTCTCGGTGTACGACATCGGCTACAACGGGATGTTCGTGATCGCCGCCCTGATCCCCACCCTGATCCTGCCGGCCGTGGGGGAGGTGGGCATGATCGTGATCACCGCTGCGCTGGCCGTGGCCGCGGCCGGATGGCTCTCGTGGTGGCGGCGGCGGGTTCCCCCCAGCGTGGACGTGGCCGCATACGCGGGGGGGCGGGCCGATGAGGCCCCGCGCGAGATCACGTTGGACGGCGTCCGGCACGTCATCGAGGACATCGAACGCAGCTGGACCGAGGAGCGTGGATCGGTGCGCCTGCGCTGCTTCCGGATTCGCACCTCCAGCGGCCGCCGGATCGAGATCTCCACGGACGGCACCTCCTGGACCACCCCACCTAGCTGAGGCGTCGGT
Organism: Actinomycetota bacterium; assembly: GCA_036396815.1. Classification (GTDB taxonomy): domain Bacteria; phylum Actinomycetota; class UBA4738; order UBA4738; family CALAEC01; genus DASWKD01. The sequence continues at coordinate 3,161 of DASWKD010000324.1, forward strand.
CCTCGATCGCGCGGGAACACTCGCTGCCGCTGTGCCTAGCGGATGCGGCCGGCCCGGGGCCAGTAGCGGAAGCGCACCACGCCCACGATGGCCTCGCGCTCCACGGGTCCGAACGCCCGGCTGTCGCTACTCCGGTCGCGGTTGTCCCCCAGGACCACGTGCTGCCCGGGACCGAGCTCCCATGTCCCCGATGGGCCCACGCCCGAGGCGTACGGCTCCCACACCTCGGCGCCGTTGACCCGAACCCGGCCCCCTTCCACCTCCAGCCGATCGCCGGGCAGGCCGACCAGGCGCTTGACCACCTCGATGGGACGCTCCGGCCTGCGTACGACCACCACGTCGCCCCGATGGATACGGCCGGGGCGGGTGGCCACCAGGAACTGGCCGGGTTCCAGGGTGGGGCGCATGCTGTCGCCGGCCACCTCCACCCGGAACGCGCCGCTCCGGCGGATCAGGGCCCATCCAACACCCACCGCACCCGCAGCCAGGAGTCCCCGGCGCACCTTCCTGCCCACCCCGTGAGCGTACCTGCCCGCATCGGCGGAGTGATAGCGTGAAGGAACGTCCCCGAGGAAAGGAGCGCCCATGCGTCACCTGCTTGAGGCGATCGTCCGGCCCCGCCGTGTGGTCCATGCCCACTGCGACCTGCCGTGCGGCGTCTACGACCCGGCCCAGGCTCGGATCGAGGCCGAGTCCGTGCAGAAGATCCAGGAGAAGTACCAGGACGCGGAGAACCAGAAGAAGCCGTCGGAGTCCGCGGAGGACTTCCGGTCAAGGTGCGTGTCGATCAAGGAGGAGCGCGCCGACCTGGTGAAGCACCACCTCTGGGTGCTGTGGACGGATTACTTCAAGCCCGAGCACCTGGACACGTACCCGCAGCTGCACGAGGTCTTCTGGAAGGCCACCAAGGCGGCCGGCGAGGCTAAGAAGTCGCAGGACCCGAAGCAGGGTCAGGAACTGCTGGACCAGATCAACGAGATCGACAAGATCTTCTGGGATACGAAGAAGTAGGGATCTTGGCCGG
>DASWKD010000325.1:0-14266 GCA_036396815.1 Actinomycetota bacterium
TGCCGTCCGGCGACCAGGCGGGATGGCTGTCCGCCGCATCGGGGAACCTGGTCAGGTTCCGCTCCCCCGTGCCGTCCGGCTGGATCGCGTACACCTCCATCCGCTGGTCGCGGAAGCTCGTGAACGCGATCAGCCCGTTCGCTCCCGGGTCCGCGGCGGCGGGGCTCCCCGCGTTCGCGACGACAGCGCCGGCCAGCACGGATACCGAGGCAAGGATCCTCCCCGCCCATGGCGTTCGTGAAGCCTGGTGTCGATGCACGCTGCCTCCTCCTCCCGGGTGGGTATTCGATGCCAGTGGGAGCGATTCCTGCTTCTCCGCCTCACGCGGCCCACGGCCTGTATGGGTTATCTGCGGATTGGACCTGTGGCCTTACCGGGGCATCGAGGCCGTCCAGGGTCCCGCCCCGATGGGTCACGAGTATGCGGGCATCGTCGAGGAGCCGCGAGGGACCTCTCACATCCCTGTGATCGCGGAGGGGGACGGGAATCGAACCCGCCAGGGAGCTTTCGCCCCCTCACCGGTTTTGAAGACCGGGGGGCCCACCAGGCGCCCAGACCCCTCCGCGGACGAGGATACGCGGAACCGGGGGGAACCCCTCGAGGCTCCTGGAATACGATGGAGCGGTCATGGAAGCCGCGTTCTTCGACCTGGACAAGACCGTCATCTCGAAGTCCAGCTCGCTGGCCCTGGGCCGGCCCATGTACCGCGCGGGCCTGGTCAGCCGGTCCCAGATGCTCAAGGGCGCCTACGCCCAGCTGGTGTACCTGCTGATCGGCGCCGACGAGAAGCGGATGCAGAAGGCCAAGGAGGGCATGCTGGCCCTGACCAAGGGGTGGGACCGGGCCGAGGTCGAGGGAGTGGTCAGCGAGGCCTTGGAGCAGGTCATGGACCCCTACATCTACCAGGAGGCCCTGGACCTGATCGCCCTCCACCAGGCCCTGGGGCGCAAGGTGTTCATCGTGTCGTCCTCGCCCGAGGAGATCGTCCGGCCCCTGGCCGCTCGGCTGGGCGTGCGCGACGTGATCGCCACCCGGGTGGAGACCGAGGACGGCAGGTACACCGGGGTCCTGGCGTTCTACTGCTACGGGCCGTCCAAGGCTGAGGCCATGCGCGAGATGGCCGAGCGCGACGGCCTGGACCTGGAGGCCTCCTACGCGTACTCGGACTCGGGCACCGACGCCCCCATGCTGGAGGCGGTGGGCAACCCGGTGGCCGTGAACCCGGACCGCGAGCTGCGCCGCCTGGCCGAGAAGCGGGGCTGGCAGATCCGGGACTTCCGCCGTCCGGTGCCCCTCCGCCGGCGGTTCGGCCAGATCTCCCGGCCCTCCGGGCACGTGGCCGCCCTGGCCGCGGCCGCGGTGGTGGCCGCCGTGTTCGGCTGGGTGTACCTCCGGCCCCGCCTGGCCCGGCGCCGGGCCTGAGATCTGGGGGTTCCCCCGCCCGGCCGGGAGGCGTACACTCGGGGGAGAGACGCTGAGAGGTGTCTCCGAAGGGGGCAGAACCCACGCTCGGTCTGCCGCGGGAGGCATGCTCGGGCGCCGAGACGCTGTCGAGGCACACGAGCAGAGAAGACACGGAGCGCTTGGTAGCTGCCCCCTTCGTCTTGCGCTCAGCCCGCCTTCGGCCCCGACCCCAGCCGGAGGACCAGCTGCTCGGCCTGCTCGGCGGCCCGCTCCAGGTCCCGGGCCCGGAGCAGGCGCCGGACCTCGGCCACACCGGCCCGCAGCCACGCCGGGGCGACCTTCATCCGCCGTCCCTCGGTGACCCGCTCCAGCGTGTCCACCGCGCCCTCCAGCCGGTCCACGGCCGGGACCCTGGCCCGGCGCCGCTCCTCCAGGCTGATGACCTCACCCATGGCCCCAAGGGTACCCAGGGGGTCTGACATGGTTAGGATGCCCGGGTGAGCGTCCCCCCGCCCGCAGGCCCCGTGGCGGAGATCCTGGCGGCGATCTCCTGCGGGGAGCGACTGGCCCGCGACCGGGCCCAGGCCAGCGCCGCCCTGGCCCCCGACGTCAAGCGCCGTCACCTCCAGGAACAGGTGGCCCAGGCCGAGACCGAGCGGGCCCGCCTGATCGAGGCCCGCCTGGGCGAGGTGGCCTCGGTGGACCTGGAGGGGCGGTTCCGCCCGTTCTTCGACGCCTTCTTCGACCGGACCCGCCCCTCGGACTGGCTGGAGGCCCAGGTGTGGCAGTACATCGGCGACGCCCTGGTCCGCGACCTGTCCGACGCCCTGGCCCCGGCCCTCGATCCCGTCTCCGCCGAGGTGGCCACCACCGTGCTGTCGGACCGCGACGAGCAGGAGTCGCTGGCCCTGGACGAGATCGCCCGGGTCCTGGAGGAGGACCCTGGTGAGGTGGAGCGCCTGGCCTCCTACGCCCGGCGGATCATCGGCGAGGCCCTGACCCAGACCCGGCGGGCCCTGGACGCCAGTGACGCCGTGCGCAGCCTGCTGGGGAGCGAGGAGAACGAGAAGCGGATGCTCCTCGATCTCCTCCAGCGGCACCGGGCCCGCCTGGACCGGCTGGGCATCGACCGGGTGGACTGACCGATGCTCCGCGCCCTCCTGCCGGCGGCCCTGGGCCTGACCGTGGTGGCGGGACCGGTGGCGCCGCCCATGGCCCTCGTCGAGATCGAGTCGGGCCGGACCGAGGCGGGGCGGCCGTGGTTCACCATCGAGCTGGAACGGCCCTACCCGCCGGCCGGGCTGTACTCGTGGTACCTGGGCGTGGCCATCGCGACGGACCAGGGCCAGGTCCAGTACGTGGTCCAGGAGCACGAGGGCCGCCGGGATGCCAGGCTGACCGGGGCGTCGGGCCGGGTGGTGGTGCAGGCCCGCCCCGACGGGCGGGTGCTCATCGTCCTGCCGGTGCGAGCCCAGGCCCGTGATCCCTTCGTGGTCCTCAGCGGCCAGCGCGTGGTGCCCGAGGACCGGGCCACCCGGTGGGCGCGGGGAACCCGGGCGCACCCCCTGCGCCTGGGGAGCCGGGTGGGGGACCCGCTGGAGGGGTTCGGATCTCCGCCCGCCTCCCCGGATGCCACCGCACAGCCCAGACCCTCCCCGGGCCCGGAGTCTCAGCCTCGGAGGGGCGGCGGGCCGGTGGAGCCGGGCACGGTCCTGCTGGGGGTCCTCCTGGGCCTGGCCGCGCTCTCGATCTTTCGCCGCCGGCATCCCGGAGCCCGGGCGGTGGTGGCCGGGGTCCTGGGCCTGGGCGCCGCGGTGGGGGCCGGGGTGGGCGCGTTCACCATCGGCGCCCAGCCCGGTGCGGCGGTGGGCCTGGTGGCCGGGATGGTTCTCATGGGGTTCGGGCCCTCCCGCCGGGCCACGGCCTAGGTTCCGGGTCGCCTCCCGGCCAGTCGCTGGAGACCGTCGTACGCGGCGTACTTGTAGGCGTCGGTCCGGCTGGGCACGTTGTAGGTGGCGGTGATGAACCGGTCGATGGTCCCGCCGGCGTGCAGGACGGCCTGACCCACGTGGATCAGCTCGATGGCCAGGTCGCCAAGGATGTGGGCGCCGAGGAGGGTCCGGTCGTCGGACCGGAACACCAGCTTCACAAAGCCGTCGGTGCCCCCGGTGATCTGGGCCCGAGGGTTCGAGGCGAACCGGGCCACGCCCACCTCGAAGGGCACGCCCTCCGCGGCGGCGGCCTCCTCGGTCAGGCCGACCATGGCCGCCTCCGGGATGGTGAACACACCGATCGGCGCGAACCGATCCACGGCTTCCTTGAAGTCGAAGTCCAGGGCGTGGCACACGGCCACCCGCCCCTGCTCCATGCCCACCGAGGCCAGCGAGGGGCTGCCGATCACGTCGCCCGCCGCGTAGATCCCTTCGGCCGTGGTCCGGTACGTGGCGTCCACCTTGATCCGGCCGCGCTCGTCGGCCTCCACGCCGGCCTCGGCCAGGCCCAGGCCTTCCACGTTGCCGGCCCGCCCGGCGGCCACCAGCAGGCGGTCGGGGGAGAGCCCCTGGCCGTCGGACAGGCGGACCTTGAGGCGGGCATCGTCGCGGCGGACGTCGGACACGGTGACGCCGGTGCGCACGGTCATCCCGCCGTCGCGGAAGCTCTCGGCCAGCTCCCGGGACACGTCGCCGTCCAGGAACGGCACCAGGCGCTCGCGCCCGTCCACCAGGGTGACCGAGGTCCCCAGGGCGTGGAAGATCGAGGCGTACTCGCAGCCCACCGCGCCGCCGCCGACCACCACCATGGTGGCCGGCATGCGCTCCAGGGACAGGATCTCGTCCGAGTCGTCCACGGCCGGGTCCTCGAACGGGATGCCGGGGGGATGGTGCGGCCGGCTCCCGGTGGCGATCAGGATGGCCGGGGCCTGGAGGACCCGGTCGCCCACGTGGACGGTGCGCTCCGGGCCCAGGCGGGCGTCGCCGTGGATGACCTCGATCCGGTGGCGGTCCAGGTTGTGGCGGACCTGCTCCTCGGTGGCCGCCACCACCTCCGCGGTCCGGCTGGCCAGGCGCTCCAGCTTGGCCGCCGGATCCAGCTGGAGGCTCAGGCCGTACACCTCGCGGCGGCGGAAGCCGGTCAGGTACAGCGCCGTCTCCCGCAGGGTCTTGGACGGGACCACGGCGTGGCTGGTGGCGTCGCCGCCCACCCGGGCCTCCCGCTCCACCACGGCCACACGCTTGCCGAAGTAGGCCGCCTGGGCCGCGCCCTTCTCCCCGGCCGGCCCGGACCCGATCACCAGCAGGTCGTACCGCTCGGTCACGGGCGAATCGTACCGGTTCGCCCGGCCGTGCTCCCTACCCCGCGGTCAGGGCGCCATCGGTAACGGTCCCGCCGCCTGTGAAGGACGATGTCTGGACGGTCAGCTCGTCGCTGCCCGACGAGGCGTCCAGGCAGGTGGCCGTGAACGGCTCCATGGTCTCGACACCGCCGGCGGTGACCCGGGCTTCCCCGGTGACCGAGCAGGCCACGCCGTTCGCCACCTTCTCCAGCTGCACGTCCTCCACGGACAGAGCGGTCACGGTCACCTCGCCGTCCACCAGTGACAGCGCTCCGCCGGCCTGGTCCCCGTCGCGCTCCACGCTGAGATCGAACGTGGCGCCGCCGGCCGCGCCCGTTCCCTCCACCTTGGGCAGGAGCTCGCGCTGGTAGTAGAAGACGAACCGGTTGCTGGCTCCCACCCGCCTGAACGCGGCCATCCCCAGGTGCATGCGTCCGTCCTGGTCCAGGCGGAGCATCTCGAACTCGGGGATCGACGAGCTCCCGGTGAAGATGGGCGCCGGCGTGGTGGCCTGGGACGTTACCAGCGGGGACCCGGTGTGCGCGTCGCGGACCCGGGCCGCGTAGAAGTACCAGTCCACGGGGTCCGAGAGTCCGGCCATCGGGGTGGGGCTGCCGTACCAGGTGATGGCCGCCTCGCCGGCCCTTCCGCCGGCCACCCACGGCGAGAACCCGGAGCCGCCCCGGCTGATGGCCAGGGGCGCGGACCACGTCTCGGCCTGATCCTTGGAGAAGGCGTACCACACCGGCCGGTCGGTATCGGTCTTGGAGGCGAACACCACGTGCAGGTGTCCGCCCGCATCCATGGCGATACTCGGATACAGGTAGCTGGCCGGGTTCGGCATGCTGGCCACCAGGTGCGAGGTCCAGGTCAGGCCGGCGTTGTGGCTGGCCGCCACCCACACGGTCTCCGGTCCGCTCTGGTCCAGGCCCGTCACCAGGTTGTTCGTGTTGCGCCGGGTGTAGACGAGGTACAGGTCCTGCCCGTTCGGCGAGACCACGAAGTTGCCCTCCCACGTGTAGGCGCCGTCGGGCCCCGCGGCGGTGATCGGGACGGCGGGGAGGAAGGTCTGCCCGTAGTCGGTGGACCTCGTGTACCACATGGCCGAGGGCGTGCAGCACTGGAGATCCTGGTACGTCACGTGGATCGTTCCGGCCGGCCCGCCGACCAGCCACGGCCGGTCCACGATGGGGCTGGTCGCGGCCAAGGCCGTGCCCGTCCAGGTGTCTCCGCCGTCGGTGCTGTGGCCGATCGACAGGTCGGCCAGCCACGTGTCGGCCGAGTACATGGTCCCCGCGGCGTCGAAGGCCACGTCGCAGTCTCCGCCCTCGAACGCGTACCGGCGGGTGTCGGTCTGCGCCGCCTCGACCTGCATGAACGACCATGTCTTGCCGCCGTTCTTCGACCGGTGGAAGTACGACTGGTTGTTGGGGATGTTTGGGACGCCCGAGGGCCCGCAGATGGCCATCAGGTTCGGGTCGATGGGGCTCAGAGCGATGCTGGCCTCCCGGCTGGCCTGGTTCGTGCTGACCAGCACGGGGTCCGCCCACAGGCCCTCGACATCAGCCGTCTCGCCGGCCTCGCCGATCGAGGTCAGCAGGGCCACCATCACCACGGCGGGCCCGATCGTGCGGATGCGGTTCATGCGTCCTCCTCGTCGTCCTCGGGACACTGGGTCTCGCCGGGGGCCAGTGGCGTGAGCGACATGCTGACCGAGGCGCTCCCCGTGATGGGGTGGATGGCCACCAGCCACATGTCCTCGCCGGCCACCGGGGGCTCGATGCAGACTCCGGGCTCCAGGATCTCCTCGGTGGCGCCCTCCTCTGTGGATCGGACCACGGCCAGCGCGGTCTCGGTCCGGTTCGAGGCCAGCGAGGGGTAGCCGCCTTCGGTGATCTTGCGGGCCACCATGCCGCCGTGCTGGATCGTGGTGTTGGGCATGGTGGCTCCGGCGGCCAGCGACGGCGGCTGCCACCGGTCCAGGTACGTTCCCCAGTCGATGGCCGGCCCGGTGCCGGCGCCGGGGCCCCACGTGTAGCCGTGGCCGCTGAGCGAGGCCCGGGCGAACACGGCCAGGTCCCCCAGGATGGGCTGCCCGGTGGCGCCCTCGATGCCGGCCTTCTGCTCCGGCCAGTCGCCGCCCACCAGCTGGGCCGTCTTCATGGACTGGAGCAGGGCCAGCTGCCCGGCCGGGCCGTGGGTCCCGTACCACGTCAGCCAGAAGTAGCAGGCGTTGTAGCTCTTCCCGGTGAACGGGCCCTGGGCGAACGAGGTGTCGCGGTTCGCGCCGTCCCAGCCGTTGCAGCTGTTGGCGGCCAGGCTGACACCGGGGATCTCCCGCCCGGTGCTGTAGATCAGGCTGTTGGTCTGGTAGCTCACGTCGGAGTAGGAGTGCGTGGTCTCCTGCATCCGTGCCGTGCCCTCGCTGAACGAGCTGTGCCGCGAGTTGAAGTCCGGCTGGCCGTACCGGTTCTGCCAGTTGTGGTACATCTCGTGCCCCAGCACGGTGGCCAGGGCCTTGCGGTCGTCGGGGTAGGTGAACCCCAGGGCTTCCAGGGCCTCGAGGACCCGCTGAGTGACGTGGATGTTGAACGTGGCGCTGCGGACCACGCAGGCCAGGCATTGCGCCCCGGTGGAGTTGTCCACCCAGATCACGCCCAGGTTGGAGCTCCACCCCTTGCGGAACCCCCAGCCGTGGAACTCGTTGTAGCTGGTCAGCGCGCCGTCGCGGGCCATCCGGTAGAAGTCCACGTCGAACACGCCGGTGTCCTGCCCCGCGTTGGGGCTGATGCCCGACTCGCTGGCCGAGATGCGGATCAGGAAGTCGTCGGCGGTGAACGCCTCGGTGATCGGCTCCGGGATGGCGGCCGTCTGGGGGAGGACCGGCTCCTGCTGGAGGACCCGGCCGGTGGCCGTCCGCCGGTACGTGCGAACCAGGCCGGGGAGCGCGGTGAGGCCCTCGGTCTCGGCCACGAACGGCCTGACCGCGAACCCGGTGGCCGTCCACCGGGCCTGGCGGACGCCCTGGCCGTCGACGGCGATGGACCACGCCGCGGTGATCCCGTTGGTCAGGGCGTGGGTGCGCACGGTGTACAGGCCGGGGGCCACCTGGGCGGCGCTCCGGACGGTGACACCGTCGAAGTTCGCCGTCCCGGCCAGCTGGGCGAAGGCCCGGGCCAGGGCCAGGCCGTCATCGGGGCGTCCGGCCAGCCGCCAGGCCTCGCTCAGGGCCGAGGCCTCGCACCACACCCCGCCGGCCTGGATCAGCCGATGGCGGACGCCCGGGTAGATGAGCGGCTCCAGCACCAGGGCGCTCGGGAACCCGGCCACCGAGTCCACCTGGACCACTTCGGCGTCGGGGTGGACCAGGGTCCGGGCAGCCTTCCCCAACCCCTCGTCGGTGCAGCCGGCCGGAGCCGCCGACGCCGCCCCCGGCGCCAGCGAAGCGACCAGCCCGATGACCACCAGCCATGAAGCCCTTCGCATGAGAAATCCCCCTGTCGTCGTTGCCTCAGGGATTCGATGCCCGCCCACCCATCCCCTTTGGGCACCTGCACAAAGAGATCGACATGTTGGCCCTACAGGAAGGGGCTCCTATCCGATCTTCTGGTGCGTCCACGAGGCCTTGCAATCGGAAATCTCGGCTACGCAAGCGCTGCTCGGGCCATCGAGCCCGGCCGGATCAAGCCGTGATGCATCAGGGGCAGCCCTTCGTGCAGGGGACGTCGGGTGGGACGTCGGAGCCGATCACGAAGTCCGGCCCGGTCGCCGTTGCGTCGAGGAGCAAGCCTGCCCCGATCCGCCCGGTGGCCCCGTTCCAGGTCGAATACTCGCGGAGGGCCAACGTACCGCCGCGAGGGGTCCGGAGGGAGTTCCCGACCTTCAGATAGTCGGCCTGCCTGGCGCTCAGCGACGCGAATGGATACCAGGAGCGCACAGTCTTGGACGCGGGATCGACCGTCGCGGTCCACTCCGGCTTGGAGCCGTGCCCCGGGGCCTGCTGGTTCTCGCCATCGGGGCATGCCGCCGGAGGACCGTCGACCTGATCCCAGCGGGCCGTGGTCACGTCGTTGTAGATCCAGGCCTCCAGATAGGAGCGGCAGCCCGCGATCACGGTGTCCACCCGGTACACGAGGCCTTCCCGGTCCTCGATGGTTCCCGGCGTCGCCACGGTGCCCACGGTGATGGCGAGGCCGGTCGGCTCGTGGTGAACGCCGTCTTCACCAACGGGGACCGTGTCGTACGTCGTCTCCATCCGGATGGTCAGCAGGTCCGCCCGGTCGTACGAGGCCGGGCGGGTGTCCAGCTGGAGGCCGGCGGCATTGAGGCCGTTGGCGTCGCCGGCCACATCCTCGATGTGGGGCCCACCACCCGCGGGCACGGCGGGTGCGCAGCCCGAATCCTCGAGCAGGCTCCCGTTCGAGAACGTGGCCCGCACCTTCCAGCACACCCGCAGGGTCCCGGTCCCCGGCCCAAGGGTGACGCTGTCCCCGGTAGCCGTGAAGCGGGTCGGCGTGCTGGCTCCGCGAGCCGTGTCCACCGTGGCGGACCCTCGCTTCAGCGCGCAGCCCTCGTCCGCCTCGGGCCTGATCACGGTGGACACGGTGAACGTCGAGCCCAGGACGTCGCATCCGTAGGTCACGCGCAGGCCCTCGCCCTCGGCCGTCACCTGGAAGGAGCCCGACCCCCGCACGCAGCTCTGGGTGCTTGTCAAACAGGCCGGGTCCGGGTCCGCGCCCGTGGCGGCGCCCGCCATGGCACCGGGCGCAGCGAGCAGCGACAGGATGATGGCGACGGTCAGGCGCTTCGTGCTTGAGACGGACATGTCGGCTCCCTGGTCAGGATGCTCTGCTTAGGTTCGCGCCCCAACCGCTCATCCCCTTTGGGCACCTGCACAAAGCTCGGCCGGCCTAGACTGAGCGCCTCACGACGGAGGGGGAGCCGATGGCTCGCAAGCCAGCACCAGCCGCCATGCCGAGGTTCGAGGCCAGCGAGGAGTGGGTGTCCTCGCTCCCGTTCGACCGCCTGCCGAAGGGGATCATGCACCTGCCCCTGGAGTGCGTGGTGTACGTCCCCTCCACGCGCGGCGACCGGGTGATCCCCGCCCAGGAGTTCGCCGAGCGGCGGGACCAGACCGCAGACCTGCTGGTCGACCTGTTCGGCGGCTGCCGGGAGTCGATGGCCACCGGCCGGTACCGCGGCAAGGAGGGGGAGATCGTCTCCGAGGAGGTGGCCGTGATCACCGGCTTCGGCGACGCCGACGACTACGAGGGCAAGCGCCAGGCGTTCCTGGCCTGGCTCATCGACAAGCGCGAGGAGTGGGAGCAGGAGGCCCTCGGGTTCGAGTTCGAGGGAGACCTCTGGTACCTGTAGGTCAGCCGGAGGTCATGGCCTTGCGGAGCCGCTCCAGCCACCCCTTGAGCTGCTCCTCCCAGTTGTAGAAGGAGTGGCGGGCCAGGTCCACCCACGGCGTGCGGGGCGGGTCGGGCCACGGGTCGGCCGGCTGGGAGGCCGCCACCGGGCCCTGCGCCGGATCGGGCACCTCCTCCTCCAGGGCGGGGTCGGCGAACACCTCCTTGCCGATGTAGTCCGTGCGCCGGTAGAAGCTCCGCCAGGCCAGGGTGTCGTCCCCGCCCCCGTCGAACAGGCGCCGGCGCAGACGGTGGAAGCCGTCGCGGCCCACGTAGGCGGGGAAGGCCATGGCGAACAGCTGCCACAGCGGCGAGCCGTACGTGACCAGGGCCACCCGCTTGGCCACCCGGTCGAACACGTGCCCGTCCTGAACCAGCGCCGCGTACGCGATCACCGTCCCCTGGCTGTGGGCGGACAGGATCACGGAGCGGTCGCGCTCCTCCACGTGGTGGACCAGCCGGTGCTGGAGCTCGGGCACGGCCCGCTCGGCGTAGGGCCGCACGCCCAGGGGATGGAACCGCCGGGGCCAGAACGTGAGCACGTCCCACAGGATCCCCACCAGCCGGCGTTGGTCCGGCTTGTAGGCCCGCCGGACAAGGAAGGCCAGGACCGCGGCCGCCGCGCCCAGGGCCACCACGTGGCCCAGGGTGGCCACCCCGCCCAGGAACCGCACCTCCTCGAACCGGACCCAGCCCCGGAGCTCCAGGACCCCCACCACCAGGAACACGGCCTGGGCCAGGGTCATGACCAGGTCCCCGTTGCGGCCGGCGTCGGAGGAGGCCCGGGCCATGGCGATCTCCCCGTACATCCGGGGGGTGGCCCCATTCAGCTCCCGGCCCGGCCCGGCGGTGTTGCCCGGGATCGAGGCCCTGGCCTCTCGTCCCAGGCGGCTTCGGCGGACGAACAGCCACACCCCCATGCCCAGCGCTCCGGCCGCCCAGGCCACGGCGGCCATGCCGAAGGCGATGCCCAGGGCTAGCACGCGGCCGCCCTCGTTCAGGACCAGGACCGACAGGCCGTACAGGAACCCGCTGCCCAGGCCGACCCCGGTGGCCGCCGCGGTCATGGGGGCCAGGAACCGGAACCGGGGCTCGGTCCGGTCCAGGGGCCGGAACCGCCAGCCCACGGCCTGGACGATCCCCATGGCCAGCAGGAGCCACAGCAGGACCTCGGTGAACGCGGTGGCGGTGACGCCCAGGTTCAGCTGCGTTCTCGCCTGCTCCGTGGCGGCAATCGTGGAGCCCAGGAACCCCCCGCTGGCCTGGGCGTAGACTTGCACGGCCACCCAGGTGGCCGCGCCCAGCCCGACCAGCACGTGGAGGGCCAGCAGGACCCGGGACTCGTGGGACCGCTTCCAGAAGTCGTCGCTGCCCAGGCCGTCCCGGCGGCCCACCAGGTGGCCGAACGCCTTGACCCCCGAGGCGGAGAACGGCGTGCCGAGGTCGGCCAGGGCCTGGGGGACGCCCGGGCCGGTCGCACCGGTCTTCGGCTTGGGTGCCCGGCCCCCCGGCCCGTCGAACCCCTCGAACCCCTCCTGGACCTTGCGGGCCACGACCAGGTGGGCCAGGACCAGCAGGTACAGCACCACCACGGCCAGGGCGATCTTCACGGTGCGGGTGGGGGCGAAGCCGAACAGCGTGTCCAGGCCCAGGAGGCCGTTCACGGTGATGTTGCCCAGCCACAGCACGTAGGTCGCGGTGAGCCCGAAGGACACCACATGGATCAGGGTCCGGAGCGGGGCCAGCGGCGTGCGCCGGAACCGGGCATCGCGCTCGGGAGGATGGGTCCACCCGGCCACGTTGACCAGGGTGAACGGCAGGAGCAGGAGCCACAGTGGCTGGAGCAGTCCCTTCGAGGTCAGCTTGCCCCACACGTAGCCCTCGACCAGGGGGTCCTTCCGGCGGGCCATGAACGGGGCGGCCACGTCGCCGCCCACCTGGACCAGGTCGTCGGGCCCGGCCGTGCCCAGCAGGCCTTCCGCGGGGGTCCCCCCCACGCCGTGCACCCTGAGCTCCACGACCTCGGCCACGGGTGAACCGTGCCCGGACCCTTCGCCCAGGTCAACAGGGCCGAACGGCTTACGCCAGGTTCCTCATGCCGGTTGTCCGGCCTCAACGGACGTTCATGCACCTGCACAAAGGAGAGCGGTGGGGGGACGTCGAATCCAGAGAGCAGCCGTCCCGAAGGAGACCTGGATGACGTTCACGATCCGCGCCTCGCTCACCGCCCTGCTGGTCCTCCCCCTCGCCCTCCCCGTGTCCGCCGGAGCGGCCGAACCGGCCGTGGCCATCGACGAGGCCGCCCGCGACGGGAACGCCGTGACCGTGGCGGGAACCACGGCCGGGGACGACGTCTCGGTGGCCATCGACGCGCCGGGGCTGGACCCGGCAAGCGTGACCTACGGGGACCCCGTCGCGGTGGAGGAGAGCGCGTGGACCGCGGCCTTCGACGCCACGGGGATCGACCACACCCTGGCCGCCTACGCCCGGGCCTGCGACGCCGAGGGATGCGCCTACGCCGCGCGTGACCTGGGCGCGATCCACGCGGTGGTCGCCGTGGTGGAGGGCGGGCACACGAACCCCTACCACGAGTTCTTCCACGCCGGGGGCAGCCTGTACGGCTCCGGGGCGCCGGCCAGCGTGACGCCCGAGGTCCTGGAGGAGTTCGGGATCGACGAGGACCACATCATCCGGCTCACCCGGACCGGGAACTTCGCCGCCGACTTCGCCGCGGACCAGGCCGAGTGGGCCAAGGTCACGGTCGGGGAGCCCTTCTGGTTCGAGGGCACGAACATCATCGGGATCTCCACGACGTCCTCCAACCCCCTGAGCCCGGTGTCGGGCGGGACGCACCCGGTGGGCACCACCTCGGCGGTCCTCACCGCGAACCCCGAGGCCATCGTGGTCAGCATCCAGTCCAGCGGCGCGCCCACGGGCGTGCCGGGGTTCGCGACTCAGCCTGCGGGTGAGGCCTGGGCCTTCGGGACGCCGTGGGTCGACATCACCACCCACAGCTACGGCCCGCCCGGTAGCCCCCCGCTCGGCTACCACCTGACCGACAGCTACCTCGGCGTCGTCGAGCGCGGCAAGATCCAGGTCGGCGCGTCGGACAACTCGCCGGCGGCGTCTCCGGTCGACGCGACGTCCGGCCCGTGGTGGACGGTGGGCGTGGCCGGGTTCGGTGAGGGCAGCAGCGAGGGACGGGTGCTTACCTCGGGCAGCCTGCCCGACTTCCTGGCCGACTTCACCCAGACCCTGCCGTACTGCAAGAGCTGCGAGAGCGGGAAGAGCAGCGTCAGCGGCACCAGCTTCGCCTCGCCGCGCACGGCCGGTGTCTTCTCGAAGGTCCTGCTGGAGGCCCGCCGGGCCGCCGGCCACACCGGCGGCATCACGACGGTGAACGACACGCCGGTCATGGTGCACGGACGGGGCATCACCCGGACGAACTGGCAGATCCGCCGGGCGTTGGAGGAGGCGGCCGTGTACCCACTGGGCGGCTCGGCGACCGACCCGGGCATTCCCCAGCAGGCGCCGTGGTCCATCGCGGGCTGGGGCGTGGTGACCACGGCCCAGGGGGTCATCCCGGAGGCCCTGGCCCACCTGGGGATCTCAGGGACGCCCTCGCGATTCAAGAGCCCCGAGACGTGCGCGTTCATGACGGCGAACATCCAGGCCCGCCACGCGTGGTGGGACGCCGCCGCGCCGTTCAGCCAGAGCGAGCCCAGCCTCGAGGACCCGTACGAGTACTGCTCCCCGGTCTGACCTTTGTGCATATGCCCAAAGGGTTCCGCGGGGGACGCGGCGAACCCAGTCCCATAGTGCCCGACAGAGAGAGGAGCTCCTCATGAAGGTCCGTCGCACCCTGCTCGCGGTCATCGGCCTCATGGCCGCCCTGATCCCCGGGACCGGACAGGCCGGCCCCGACGCCGTGGCCCACGGGGTCACCTCCGCGAACGTGGAGCACGTCCGGTTCGTGCCCTTCGAGCCCTACAGCGCCACAGGAGCCCGGATCGTGGGTAACTACCTGTACCTCACCAGCTGGAAGAACATCTCGATCTATGACATCTCCAACCCCGAGGACCCCCAGTTGGTCAGCCTGACCACGTTCGCCCCCACG
>DASWKD010000326.1:0-1554 GCA_036396815.1 Actinomycetota bacterium
GGCGCCTGCGGCGCCGGCTGGCCCCTCGCTACTTGCTGCCGCCCTTCCGGCCGATCTTCTGGTAGAACTCCACCCCGTACCGCTGCTTGGTGGTCAACCCGCCTTTCTTCCCACCCTTGCGGCCGATCTCCTGGTAGAACTCGGACCCGTACCGCTTCTTGGTGCTCTGCCCGCCGCGGCGGCCGGCCTCGGCCCTGGTCATCGGCTCCCGCATCATGGATCCCTCCTTCTCTCGTGGGCGCGTGTCTGCTTTACCCACCGCTCGGCAAGGGAAACGAGCCGAGGGTGGACCAGGCCCGTGCGAGAATCGCCCCAGCGCATGCTGGAGCGGATCGTCGACTTCATCCGGCCGTACTTCGCCGACTGGGGCTACGTGATCGTGGGCGTGGCCGGGTTCCTGGAGAACTCGGTGGGCGCGGGTCTGGTGTTCCCGGGTGAGACGATGGTCATCTTGGGAGGCTTCTACGCGGCCGGCGGCGACCTGTCCCTGGTCTGGGTAGCCGCGGTGGCCGCGGTGGCGGGCATCGCCGGCGACAACGTCGGATACCTGGTGGGACGGCGGTACGGCCAGCGGGTCCTGGACCGGTTCGGGCGCTTCATCTTCCTGTCCCCCGCCCGGGTCCAGCGGGCCCGGGCCTTCTACCAGCGGCACGGCGGCAAGACGGTCTTCCTGGGGCGGTTCATCCCCGTGGTCCGGTCCTTGGGGTGCCTCCTGGCCGGCATGAGCCATCTCCGGTACCGGCGGTTCTTCCTCTACGACGCCGCGGGGGCGACCCTGTGGGCCGTCGCCAACACCGCGGTGGGCTACCTCCTGGGCAAGGGGTATGAGCGGGTCGAACGGTACCTCGGCGGGGCCGGGCTCCTGGCCCTGGTCCTGCTGATCGGCCTGGTGTGGGTCTCGGCATGGCTGAACCGAAGGAGGCTGGCCGCGAAGAGGTCGGCCCAGGGGGTCAACCCGGGGCCCGACCCTGCCGATAAGAGCGCTGGAGGAACCTGATGCCCATCGCCGACTACCTTCGATACATGGTGGAGGCGGGCGCCAGCGACCTGCACCTCAAGGTCGGGCTCCCGCCGGTCGTCCGCGTGGACGGCGACCTGATGCATTCCCC
This sequence comes from Actinomycetota bacterium, assembly GCA_036396815.1. GTDB lineage: Bacteria > Actinomycetota > UBA4738 > UBA4738 > CALAEC01 > DASWKD01. The sequence goes on from DASWKD010000326.1 coordinate 1,110, forward strand.
GTTCCAGCCGCTGACCCCCACCGACACCGAAGCCCTGGCCGCCGAGCTCCTGACCACGGAGCGCAAGCGGGACGACTTCGAGCAGCGCAACGAGTGTGACACCGGCTTCACGATGCAGGGGGTGGGACGCTTCCGGGTCAACGTGTACCGCCAGCGGGGCGAGGTCAGCGTGGCCATCCGCCGGGTCCGCTCGGAGATCCCCACGTTCGGCGAGCTCCGCCTGCCGCCGGTGATCCAGGAGCTGGCCAGGGAGCCCCGGGGGCTGGTGCTGGTCACCGGGCCCACGGGGACCGGGAAGACCACCACGATCGCCTCGATCATCGGCTGGATCAACGCCAACCGCCGTGTGCACGTGGTGACCATCGAGGACCCGATCGAGGTGGTCCACGACGACCTCCAGTCCGTCATCCAGCAGCGGGAGATCGGGCTGGACACCGAGACCTAC
>DASWKD010000327.1:0-1635 GCA_036396815.1 Actinomycetota bacterium
TTCTTGGTCTCCTTCGAGATCCGGGAGTCCGTCTTGTAGAAGCCGGACCCTTTGAGGACCACGCCCACCGGGTGGAACACCTTGCGCACGTCGCCCCCGCACTCCGGGCACGCGGTCACGGGGTCCTCGCCGATCCGCTGGAACACCTCGAAGCGGTGTCCGTGGTCCAGGCACAGGAACTCGTAGGTCGGCATGGCGCTCCGATGATAGAGGATGCCGCGACTACGCCCCCCGAGCCCGGATCACCTCGTCCTCGGTGACCACCACGTCCACAGCCACGTCGCCGGGTCCGGAGGGGACCTCGTCCACCACCTGGAACGCGAAGGCAACGCCCACCGACAGGGCATCGGGACGCAGGCGGGTAAGGTATCGGTCGTAGTGGCCCTCCCCGTATCCCACCCGATGCCCCCGTCGGTCGAAGGCCAGGCCGGGAACCACCATCGCGTCCACCTCCCCGGGGTCCACCGCGACCCGACGCACCGGTTCCCGGGGTCCGTAGGCCGAGGGGTCGAGGGCTTCTCCGGGACCCACCTCGGCCGCCTCCATCGTCCCCCGGGTCAGGAAGGGCAGGAGCAGTCGAACCTCCCGGTGGTGAAGGGCGCGGACCAGGCCTCGGGTGGCCACCTCGGTGCCGAAGGCGTAGAAGACCATCACCGTCCGGGCGCCCTCCAGCACGGCCAGCGCCGAGCGCTCGATCCGGGCCGCCCGCTCGGCCCGTTCCCCGGCCGGGACGGCTCGCCGGGCCCGGCGCATCCTGGCCCGCAGGGACTCCTTGCGCTCGCTCATCGCTGGCCTCGCTTCAAGGGACGCCCGCTTCATGCCGATAGTCCCATCAAAGGGGGTGCTGCGCCCTTGCGCCAGCCTGCGCGGGAGGACCGGAGGATGGTGACGTGACGCTTCGAGCCCGGCTGACCCTGTTCTTCGCGGGGATCGTGGTCCTGCCCCTGGTGGCCGCCACCGTGGTCCTGCAGGTGCTGGTCAACCAGGAGGCTCGAACCCGGGCCGAGGAGCGCCTGGCGGCCTCGGCCCACGCCGCCGCGGCCCTGTGGCAGGAGCGGGTGGACGGCGCGGCCCGCGAGGTGCGCCACGCGGCCACCGCGCTGGCCGGGTACGCCGGCCGGCCGGGCCTCCGGCCCGAGCTGGACCGGATCCGCCAGGAGGCCGGCCTGGACTTCCTGGTGATGACCGACGGCAGCGGTGGCGTGATCGGGCAGTCCGTGGCCCGGGCCCGGTACCTGGAGGGGATCGTCCCGCCCGAGGTGGAAGAGCTGGTCTCCGACGGAGAGCGGCTGCCCCTGCTCCGGGCCAGGGTCGAGATCATCGCCGACGGGGCGGCAGGGACCATCGTGGGCGGGCAGTTCGCCGATCAGGAGCTGGTCGCCGACCTGGCCGCCGCGGCCAGCGCGCCGATCGTGATCACCGGCGGCGGGCGGGTGGTGGCCGGCAGCGGCCCGGTCCCGCCGGGGATCCCGGCGGGAGCGTCCGGAGCCGCCGAGCTCCCGGACGGCGGCGTTGCGTACGTCGCTCCGATCGCGGGCCAGCGGGCCGCGCTTGCGGTGGTGGCTCCAGACGGCGTGTCCGCGGGGGCCCGGGGCCTGGTGTGGGCGGTGCTGGCCGCCAGCCTGATCCTGGCCA
>DASWKD010000328.1:0-11927 GCA_036396815.1 Actinomycetota bacterium
GGCGTCCGGGACGAGAGGTCCGGTCCCCTGCTCCAAGGATACGTCAGGGTCCGGCTTTGGTACAGGTCAGCCCGTGAGCCGGCTCCGCATCTGCTCCACGGCCTCCACGATGACCCGCATCTTGCCCTTGGCCTCCTCGACCGTCCGGGTCTTGAGCCCACAGTCGGGGTCCACGAACACCCGCTCGGCCGGGATCACGGCCAGGGTCCGCTCGATCCCCCGGACCACCTCGTCCACGGACTCGATCTCGTGCGAGTGCGAGTCGGTGACCCCCAGCCCGATGTGCTTGGTGAAGTCGTGCTCCTTGAAGATCGTGAGCAGGTCGTAGTCGGAGTTGGCCATCTCCAGGTCCAGCTGGTCCACCGGGAGGTCCAGCATCTTCGGGTACGCCCGGTGGAAGTCCCCGTAGCAGATGTGGGTGATGGTGTGGGCCTCGGTCAGGCCTTCGGTGACCACGCCCAGGGCCTCGATGGCCAGGTCCAGCTCGTCCATGCGCGTGGACACGGCCGGCTCGTCGATCTGGATGTACTTCGCGCCGGCGGCCTGGAGGTCAAGCGCCTCGTCGCGGATCAGCTCGGCCACGGCCAGGACGGCGTCCCGCCGAGTGTCGTAGTGCTCGTTGAACGACCAGTCCACGATGGTGTACGGGCCGGTGAGCATGCCCTTCACCGGGCGGTCGGTCAGCGACTGGGCGAACCGCCACCAGTCGAGGGTCACTGGGTGGTCCCGCTTGACGGGGCCGGTGATCACCGGCTTGCGGTAGTACCGGTTGCCGTACGAGCGGACCAGGCCGCCGCGCTCGAACCCCGCGAACTCCTCGGCGAAGAAGGCCACCATGTCGCCCCGGTACATCTCCCCGTCCACGATGACGTCCACCCCGATCTCCTCCTGGAAGGCGATCCAGTCGCGGGTGGCGGTCTCCTCCAGCTCGCGCAGGTCCTGGGCGGTGATCTCCCCCCTGGCCAGCTGCGAGCGGGCCTTCAGCACGTAGTCGGGCTTGGGCAGGCTCCCCACCCCCGTGGTCAGCAGCACCTGGTTCATGACACCTCCTCGAAGCGGGCCGTGGCTTCGGCCAGGCGCCGGCATTTGGCCTGCGCGGCCTCCCGCGGCAGGTACTCCAGCCCGGCCGAGGGGCTGACCCACAGCCGCTCGGCGGGAACCGTCCCGTTCAGCTCCTCCAGCAGGTCCACCAGCACATCCTGCGGCTCGAGCTTGGTGTTGCGGGCGTCCACGATGCCGGCCTGGAGCGTCTTGCCCTCCGGCAGGTCGCCCAGCAGGTCCCGGTTGGCCGGGCCGGCCACCAGGTCCAGGCCGAACACGTCGAAGGGAAGCTCGAACAGGGCCGAGCCCTGACCGGTCACGTCCCCGAAGAACGTCTGGAGGATCGTGGTGGCCTCGACGCCCTCCACCAGCACCTCGGACGCGTCCCTCATGATGGCCAGGTCACCGGGCGTGTAGCCGGGGACCGAGGCCAGGATCGGCTCGTCGAACTGGACGTATTCTGCTCCGGCCGCCACCAGGTCCCGGGCCTCGTCGTTCAGGGCCACGGCCAGGTCGTGCACCAGGTCGTTGATCTCGATCTCCGAGTCGTTCTGGCTGAGCGCGGCCAGCGTGTACGGGCCGACCAATACGGCCTTGACCGGGACCGGGCTATTCTCCTTGGCGAAGGTGAACTCCTCGACAGTGATGGGCAGCCGGCGCGACACCGGGCCCTTGATCACCGGCTGGCGGTAGTACGTGTTGTTGTCGAAGTACCGGATCAGGCCGCCGATCGTGAAGCCCTCGATCCCTTCGGCGAACCGGGTCTGGGCGTCCGCCCACCGAGCCTGGCCATCGGTGACCAGGCCGACGCCGGCCTCGGCCTGCTCGGCGATGATCTCGCGGACCAGGTCGTCCTGGGCCGCCTTCACGTCCGCGTCCGTGGCCTCCCCCCGGTCCACGGCCCACAGGGTCTTTCGGAGGGCGAACTCGCCACCCTCGTGCGGCGGCTTGGGGTACGAGCCGACCACCGTCGTCTTCACCGTCATCTGTCCCTCCTCACGAAAAAAGGTCCGCCCGCATCGGGGTGGACCCACGCCGGACACTTGGTTGCCCCCGGAGGGGCCGCATCCCCGCCTCCCGGCGGGAGGGCACCTTGGGTGTCCGTCCCAGGTTGCCGGCCCGGCTCGCGCCGGACCTCCCGATGCAAGGCGGAAGGTATCACCCAGGCGGAGCGAGCGTCAACGAACCCAGGTCAGACGGCCACGGCCACGTCCACCCAGTCCTTCTGAGCGGGCCGGGACTCGATCAAGCGGGCCACGCCTCGCGTGATCGCGGCGAACTCGTGATGAGCCAGCGTCCAGATGAGGATGCAGCCCGCATGGTGGCGGCCGGCCTGGGCCCACTCGCGCAGGAGCGGGGCGAAGTCCCTGCTGTTCCGGGTGATGAGGATGCGGCCCTCCTCGGCGGCCAGGGCCAGCACCTGAGGGTCGGCCAGGCCCTCGAGGTCCGCCCTCTCGGACAGGGCCAGGACGTCGTGACCTGCCTTCCGAAGAGGGGCGCCGATCCTGCGTCCCGAGAGGTTGGCGTCCAGCAGGAGCCGCACGGCTCTAACGTGCGATGAAGGGATAGAGCTCGCGGAGCTCCGAGATCGGGCGGCGGTTCTCCTTGATGGCCTCCGCGATCTCCCGCGGGTGCTCGTCCCGGTAGACCTGGGCCAGACCCACCTGAGGCTCGTTCAGGTGCGTGTCCCGCACCAGGCGCTCCACGGTGCCGAAGTCCTCGAGCATGTGGATGATCTCCCACACGTCGAGGCCCGAGCCGACCACCCACGCCCGCCGCGAGGCGTCGTCGCCCCGGAAGGCGATCCCTGGAAACCGCCGGGCCCGGGCGGTCTCCTCGGTGAAGGCCTCCACGATGGCGCTCCGGGACCGCTTCGTCCGACGGGCCTCGGCGGTCACCAGCTTGTCGGTGGCCTGGCTCAGCCGGATCGAGAACGGCGCGGCCTTCTTGGAGGGATCGCTCATGGAGCAATTGTACTACAGAACTTACAACGTAGCGGGCAGGGGCGCGCTTCGGCGCGGCGAGAAGAACGGGGTGATGCTAGTGGAAGGAGTGGCCGCAGGCGCAGGAGCCCTGGGCGGCCGGGTTGTCGATGGTGAACCCGCTGGCCTCCAGGGAGTCCACGAAGTCGACCTTGGCCTCCTTGAGGTACGGGACGCTCATCTTGTCCACGGCCACCCGGACCCCGTGCTGCTCGGCGGTGACGTCGGACTCGGCCACCTGGTCGTCCAGGAACATCTGGTACCGGAGGCCGGAGCATCCGCCGGGCTGGACGGCCACCCGGAGGACGACGTCGGGCTGGCCCTCCTGCTTCAGGAGCTCCTGGACCTTGCCCGCGGCAGCTTCGGTGAGCGAGATCATCGTGCCCCCATTCTACGGCACTTTCAGGTCGGCGGGCTCACCTCCGGAGGCCTCCAGGAGCTGGGCCGGGGTGAGCGGGAACACGGTGGAAGGTGTGCCTGCCGCGGCCCATACCGTGTCATAGCCGAGGAGGTCCCGGTCCACGAACACGCGGAGCTTCTCGGGGTGGCCGAAGGGCGGCGTGCCCCCGATGGCGTATCCGGTGGCCCGCCGGGCCTCCTCGGCGCCGGCCATCCGGACCTCTTCCGCGCCCATCAGCGCAGCCAGGCGGTGGAGGTCCGCCCGGTTGGGGCCGCTGGTCAGGGCCAGGAACGGCCGGCCGTCGGCCATCAGGACCAGGGACTTCACGATCTGGCCGATCTCGCAGCCCACCGCCCGGGCCGCGTCGGCCGCTGTGCGGGTGCCCTCCGGGAACTCCTTCACGTCCGGGGACAGGCCCAGCCGGTCCGCCTCGGCCCGGAACCGCTCGAGGGCCCCGGCCATCAGCCTCGCTCCCGGGCCAGGTCCTCGGCCGCGTCCTCCAGGGCCCGTCGGGGATCGGCCATGCATGCGGCCAGGCCCACCCGGTCCTCCAGACTGAGCACCCGGTCGGCCGGTGGCTCCACACCGTCCTCGATCTGCCCGGCCACCAGCACCGAGGGCGTCCCGGCCTCCCGGGCCAGGCGGAGGACCCCCCAGGCGGCTTTGCCTCGCTCGGACTGGGCGTCGTACCGGCCCTCGCCGGTCACGGCCACGTCGGCGGCCTCCAAGCGCTTGGCCAGACCGAGGACCTCGGCCACCAGGTCGAAGCCCGGCCGCAGCTTGGCGCCCAGGAAGGCCACCAGTCCCCCGCCCAGCCCCCCGGCCGCCCCGGCCCCGGGGACCTCGCGCAGGTCCAGGCCCAGGTCCCGGTGGACCACCGCCGCGCAGTGCCCCAGGGCCCGGTCCAGGAGGGCCACGTCATCGGGATCCGCGCCTTTCTGGGGGCCGTATGCGGCTGCGGCGCCGTGCGGCCCGGTCAACGGGTTGTCCACGTCCGAGGCCACCACCACGTCAACACCGCGGAGCGCCTGGTCAAGCCCTCGCACATCCACGGTGGCCAGGCGCTCGAGCGACGCTCCGCCGGGCGGGAGCTCGAGGCCGTCCTCGTCCAGGAGGCGCACCCCGAGGGCCTGGGCCATGCCCGCGCCCCCGTCGTTCGTGGCGCTGCCACCGATGCACACCAGGACCCGGGAGGGCTGGTGGTTCAGGGCGGCCTTGATCAGCTCACCGGTCCCCCTGGTGGTCGCGCCGAGTGGATCGCGGCGCGACGCGGGGACAAGGGACAGCCCCGAGGCCCGGGCCATCTCCACGATGGCCACCCGGCCGTCCGGCGTGTCGGCGATCGCGTACTCGGCCTCGACCTGCTCCCCCAGCGGCCCGGTGACCTTGGCGGGGTGCACGGCGGCCCCGAGGGCGGCGGTCAGGGCATCCAGCGTGCCGTCGCCGCCGTCGGCTACCGGCACGGTCTCGACGTCCGCCCCCGGCGCGCCGCGGCGCCAGCCGGCAGCCAGGGCGTCGGCCACGCCGGCCGCGTCCAGCGTTCCCTTGAACTTGTCCGGGGCGACGACCACCCGCATGGGGACCAGCCTACCGATTCACCGTAGGCGAGCCGCGGGAAGCACCTCACTCATACGGGTCGCGGGTCTCGATCCCATCGAACTTCCGGAGGTCGCGGTCGCTCGTCCAGATGGCGGTGACCCCGTGCTGGCGCATCAGTGCCACCAGGTGGGCGTCGGGGACGAGGTTCCCGCGCACGGGGACATCCGTGGTAGTGGCTCGGTACAGATCCCAGAACCCCTCCTCCTCCCCCGCCGTCCGGGCGTGCGGGAGCGCGAGCAGCTGCTCCACGTTCCCGGTGGCCTCGTCGGGGGTCAGCCGGCGCGTGAAGATCGCCGGATGCGTTGCGATCCGCAGGTAGCCCATCAGCACCGGCCAGAACAGGTAGAGGAGGTCGGGGCCCTGGGTGAGCCGGTCGAGCAGCTCCTTCGCCCCTCGATGGAACCGGCTCGACGAGTCCGAAGCGTACAGCAGGACGTTCACGTCGACCGTTGCACTCACCGGCCGTCCAACGCCTCCATCACGGCGTCCCGATCCTCGAGGTCCACCCTGGCCTCCATGGCCCTGGATCGCCACCGGACGGCCGGGGCCTCCCCGGCGCGCTTCTGCGCTCGGAGCGCGGGAGCGAGGAGCTCGGACATGACCTGCCCCAGGCTCTTGCCCTCATCCCGCGCCCGGCGCTTGAGGGCCCGCAGGACGGAGGCATCGATGGAAACGGTGGTCCTCGGCATGATGTTTGATGCTAGGAGCTGGCACATCAGATGTCAAGGGGTGAGGACCCCTCGCCCGCCCGATCCAGAGGGCCGAACCCGTCGGGTACGATGTGCGGCGACATGGTGCTCGACCGGACATGGCTGCTGGGGGTGGGGGAGGCGGAGCGCGTGGCGCTCGGCCGGACCATCCAGTACATGCCGCCCGACGGCTGGGAGAACGAGTCCCCCGCCCCCGGCTGGCGGAACCGCGACCTGCTGGCCCACCTGGCCTCGGCGGAGGTGGCCTTCGCGGCCATCCTCGGCGAGGAGGCCCCCAGCGAGGTCGAGGAGTACGCGAAGTCCCTGCCCAAGGGCGACGCGTTCACCACGTCGGGGTTCACCGAGTGGGCCATCGCCCGCCGGGCGGAGCAGGGCCCGGTGGCCCTGGCCCTCGATTGGGGGAAGGCCGCGGACCTCCTGCTGTCCCGGGCCTCCAAGATCACCGAGGAGGACTGGCGGGACAAGGTGATGTCATCGCTGGCCGGCGAGCTCAAGGTGGGGTACCTGGTCCAGTTCCGGGTGTGGGAGTGGTACATGCACGGCGAGGACCTCCGGGCCGGGGGTCAGCTCCCGCCGAGGCTGGAGCACCCGCCCGTGTTCGCCTCGTGCGACCTGGCCATCCGCATGATCCCGTTCGCCCTGGAGGTAGCCGGGCTGTCGTTTCCCGGGAAGAGCGTGCAGGTGGACCTGACCGGGGTGGGCGAGGGGACATGGCACCAGGGCCTGGAGCGCGGGAAGCGTCCGGACGAGGGTTCGAAGCCCGACGCCTACATCCGGGGCCAGGGCTACGCATTCGCCCTCGTCGCCGGCAAGCGGGCCGACGTGGACGTGTGCCTGTACGACGGTCTGCTCAACGTGGGCGGCGACACGGACCTGGCCGAGCAGGTCCTCCGCAACCTCCGGGTCTTCCAGTAGGACCGGAAGGTAGTCTGAAGGAGTGGCAACAGCCCCTGAGCACTTCGCGTCCGCGGTCGAGGCGGCTATGGTCGGATTCCCTCCCTCACAGGTTCGCGTGGTGGCGACGCGGACCCATGGCAGGTTCGCGGTGGTGCTGATGGAGACGAACGACGGACCGCCCTTCGAGCCGTACCAGGTTGTCTGCATGCGCGAGGACGATGGCTGGATCGAGGGCCCCGGCATCAACGGCCCCGGTTGGACCATGACCGACGAGGGATGGGGTGTGGTCACACACTGGGACATCGACATGGCCACGGGCCGGATTCTCGTCACCACCCCCCCGGAGGGGTTCCCCGCCGATCCACCGGAGGACGTCCTGTTCTGCATATGGGACGTCCCGGAAGACGAGATCCCCGACTGGCCCGAGCATCCAACGCCTCCAGGGTGGGCCGATGGGCCGGGCTTCATCGATCTGATCGAGTGATCCGCACGCTCACGCGCCGACCTTTGGCAGATGAGCGACACGTAGCGTCGCTGGATCGCCAAAGGTGGACGGACGGAGCGGGACGCGAGCTGGAGCGTGCGGGCTGCGGCTACAGGCGTTCGAGGCGAGCCAGGCCTTCGGCGGGGACCAGCTTGCGGTCGGCCGGGGTGGTTCGGCGCTCGTCGACCTGCTTGAAGCCCATCCCCTCGTACAGACGCCTGGCGTCCTCGTCCTCGACCGCGACGTCCAGGGCCACACCCAGGCCGAGGCTGTCTGCGCCGCCGATGACCCGCTCCAGCAGCGCCGTGCCGATCCCGCGCTTGCGGTGCTCGGGGTCCACGGCCAGGGCCGACACGAACAGCGTCTCCTTGCGCACCGGGGCGACCAGCGAGTTCAGGATCCTCCCCCGCTTGGCCAGGTCGGCGGCGTGGCGCGGGCCCGCGGCTCGGGCCAACGTCACCCCCGTTCCCAGGGCCAGCGAGCCGTACCGCCGGCCGGGGAACGCAATGGCCAGCCCGGCCATGCGCCCGCCGTGGTCGGCGCCCAGTGCCCACCGGTGGCCCCACACCGTGCGGTCCGACCGGAATGCGGCCTCGGCGGCCCGGCGGGCGGTGAGCCGGTCCCCGAGCACGGCCTCCAGCGACGGCGCGGCCAGCAGCAGGAGCGGCGCCGCGGAATAGGCGGCGGCGTGGGTGGGACGACGGAGGCGCACGACGCTAGTGGGCCGAAGCCCCGGCGGCCTTGCCCGAGGCGTCCTGGAGCGCTTCCTGGAACGTGTCCCAGGCCAGCACGGCGCACTTGATGCGCACCGGGTACTTGACCACGCCCTTCAGCGCGATCAGGTCCCCCATCTCGTCCTCGTCGGGGTCCGCTGCGCCCTCCATCATCGACCGGAAGTCCGAGGTCAGCGTGCCGGCCTCGTCCAGGGACCTCCCGGCCACGGCCTCGGTGAGCATGGACGCCGAGGCCTGGGAGATCGAGCACCCCTGGCCCTCGAAGGACACCTCGGCCACGGCGTCGCCGTCCAGGCGGGCGTGGATGGTGATCTCGTCGCCGCACAGCGGGTTGTTTCGGGCGCAGGACACCGTGGCGTGCTCGAGCCCCCGCTTGTTCCGGGGGCTCTTGTAGTGGTCGAGGATGACCTCCTTGTACAGCTCGTCCACGGCCACTACCCGAACACCTCCTCGGCCTTCTCCAGCGCGGCCACCAGCGCGTCCACGTCCTCGGCCACGTTATACACGTAGAACGAGGCCCGTGCCGTGGCCGGGACGCCCAGCCGGCGCATCAGGATCTGGGCGCAGTGGTGGCCGGCCCGGATGGCCACGCCCTCCTGGTCCAGGACCTGGGCCAGGTCGTGGGGGTGGACGTCCTTCAGCCAGAACGAGACCGCCCCGCCGCGGAGGTCCAGGTCCGTGGGCCCGAAGATGCGAGCCCCGATCCCGGACAGGCGCTCCAGGGCGTAGGCGGTGAGCTCGCGCTCGTGGGCGCGCACGGCGTCCATGCCGATCCCCTCCAGGTAGTCCACGGCCGCACCGAGGCCCACGGCCTGGGCGATGGGCGGCGTCCCGGCCTCGAACTTGAACGGGGGCTCCTTGTACGTGGACCGGTCGGGGTACACCTCCATGATCATCTCTCCGCCGCCGTGGTACGGGCCCATCGCCTCGAGGAGCTCGCGGCGCCCGTACAGGCCCCCGGAGCCGGTGGGCCCGAGCATCTTGTGCCCCGAGAACGTCAGGAAGTCCACGTCCAGCGCGGCCACGTCCACCGGGTTGTGCGACACGAACTGGGCCCCGTCCACCAGGACCTTGGCCCCGGCATCGTGGGCCAGTGCGGCGATATCCCGGAGCGGCGGGAGCGTGCCCAGGACGTTGGACTGCCCGGACACCGCGACCAGCTTCGTGCGGTCGGTGAGCAGCGCCCGGAACGCGTCCACGTCCAGGAGCCCGTCGTCGGTGATCGGCGCGTACCGGAGCACGGCGCCGGTGTCCTTCGCGGCCAGCTGCCAGGGGACGATGTTCGAGTGGTGCTCCATCTCGGTGAGCACGACCTCGTCGCCCTCCCGGAGGAACGTGCGGCCCCAGGCATGGGCCACCAGGTTGATCGACTCGGTGGTCCCCCGGGTGAACACGATGGTCCAGGGGTCGGGCGCGCCCAGGAACGATGCGATCTTGGCGCGGGCCGACTCGTAGGCCTCGGTGGCCTCCTCGGCCAGGGCGTAGATCCCGCGGTGGACGTTGGCGTTGTGGTCCTCGTAGAAGCCGGTGATGGCCTCGATGACCTGCCGCGGCTTCTGCGAGGTGGCCGTGCTGTCTAGGTAAACCAGGGGCTTGCCGTGGACCTGCCGCTCCAGGATCGGGAAGTCCTTGCGGATGGCGTGGGGGTCCATCGGCTGCATGCTACGCCTTGGCCTCCTCGGTCTCGGCCTCGTCGGTGGTGGCGGCGATGCCCAACTCCGCGCGGATGCCCTCGTACCCCTTCTCCTCCAGGGCATGGGCCAGCTCCGCGCCGCCCGACTTGACCACCCGGCCGCCCATCAGGACGTGCACGTGGTCGGGGGTGATGTAGTTGAGGATCCGCTGGTAGTGGGTGATCAGCAGGACGCCCAGGTCGGGGCCGGTCAGGCCCTCGATCCCGGTGGCCACGGCCTTCAGGGCGTCGATGTCCAGGCCGGAGTCGGTCTCGTCCAGGATGGCCATCTCCGGCTGGAGCACGGCCAGCTGGAGGGTCTCCATACGCTTCTTCTCCCCGCCGGAGAAGCCCTGGTTCACGTACCGCCGGACCATCTCATCGTCCACCCCGACCAGGGCCATCTTCTCCTTGAGGTGCTTGCGGAAGGCCAGCGCGGAGAGCTGCTGCTCGCGCGAGGCGTTGTACGCGGACCGCAGGAAGTTGACCATCGACACGCCGGGCACCTCCACGGGGTACTGGAAGGCCAGGAACAGGCCCATCCGGGCCCGCTGGTCCGCGGTCAGCTTCAGCAGGGACTGGCCCTTGTACCGGACGTCACCCTCGGTGACGGTGTAGCCGGGCCGGCCCATGATCACGTTGGCCAGCGTGGACTTGCCCGAGCCGTTCGGCCCCATGAGCGCGTGCACCTCGCCCTGGGGGACGTTCAGGGTCACGCCGCGCAGGATCTCCTTGCCCTCCACCTGCGCGTGGAGGTCCTCGATCTCCAGGATGTTTGTCATAGCTCCACCTTGATCTCGTCGTCCTCGATCTTCAGCGTGTACGTGGGCACCGGCACGATGGCCGGCAGGCTCTCGGGGTCCCCGGTGTCCAGGTTGAACACGGAGCCGTGGCGGGGACATTCTATGGTGCGATCGTCCAGGTCCACCTCGCCCTCGTGCAGGTACGCCTCGGCGTGCGAGCACAGGTCGCCCAGGGCCCGGAACTCGCCGTCGCCCATGTTGACCACGGCGATCAGGCGGCCGTCCACCTCGAACCGGCGGGCCTCGCCCTCGGGGACGTCGCCGGTCTTGCCCAGGGTGACCAGCATCATGTCTTCCCCAGCTCGTCCTGGATGGCTCGCTCCACGCCTTCGCGGACCTCGTCCAGCGTCACCCGGTCCAGGACCTCCTGGAAGAAGCCGGTCACGATGAGGCGCTCGGCTTCGTCCGCGGGGATGCCGCGGGTCTGGAGGTAGAACACCTCGTCGGGGTCCACCGGGCCGACGCTGGCCGCGTGGCCGCACCGGACATCGTTGGCCTCGATCTCCAGGTTGGGGATGGAGTCGGCCTTGGCGTGCTCGGACAGCACGATGTTCCGGTTGGTCTGGAAGGCGTTGGTCTTCTGGGCCCCGGGGCGGACCAGGACCCAGCCGGAGTACACCGCGCGCGACCGGTCGCGCAGGGCGCCCTTCGACAGGAGGTCGCTGGTGCACTGCGGCGCGGCGTGGTCCTGGAGCGTGCGCACGTCGATGTGCTGGTCGCCGTCGCCGAAGTACACGCCCAGCATCTCCGAGTAGCCGCCCGGGGCGGTCATCACGCTCTCCACCTCGGTGCGGGAGATGGCGCCGCCGAAGGCCACGGACAGCGTGCGGAGCTGGGCGTCGCGGTCCAGCTGGGCCCGCTGGACGGCGAAGTGCTTCACGCCGGTCCCCCAGTCCTGGAGCGCCACGTGGCGGACCCGGGCGTTGGGGCCGGCGAAGATCTCGGTCACCGCGGTGGACAGAGCGTCCTCCAGGGCGGGCGACGCGTAGCGCTCGATCAGGGTGACCTCGGCGTCCTGCTCGGCCACCACCACGGTATGGGGGAACACGGCGGCGCCGTTCTCGTCCAGGTAGGTCAGGGACTGGAGCGGCACGTCCACGGTGACCCCGGCCGGCACGTACAGGAACAGACCGCCGGTCCGGAACGCGGCGTGCTGGGCGATCAGTCTGGTCCGGTCGGCGGGGACCAGGTGGTGCAGGCGCTTCTCCACCAGGTCCGGGTGGTCGATCAGCGCCCGGTCCAGGCCGGTGAAGATCACCCCGCGCCCGGCAGCGCTGGGGTCGAGGTGCGCGGTGGCCGTGGTCGTGTTGTGCTGGATGAGGAAGCCGGCCCGCTCACCCATCTCCCCGGCCGCGGCCAGCACCGTCTCGCCCACGTCATCCAGGGTGGCTCCGGCCCGGCCCTCGGCCAGCAGGGTGTAGGCATCCAGGTCCAGCCCGGAGACGTCGGTGTACCGCCACTCCTCGGTGGCTTGGGAGGGCATGGGCAGGGCGGCGTAGGCCTTGAGGGCCTCGCCGCGCAGGGCCTGGGCCCACCGCGGCTCGCCGGGCGGTGCTGGGATCTCGCTCATCGCCCTCAGTCTATCGGGCGAAGGGTGAATCCCAC
>DASWKD010000329.1:0-3387 GCA_036396815.1 Actinomycetota bacterium
CAAGGAGAAGAAGCACCGCATCGAGGACGCCCTGTCGGCCACCCGGGCCGCGGTGGAGGAGGGGATCGTCCCCGGAGGCGGGGTGACCCTGGTCCGGGCCGAGGAGGCCCTCGACTCCCTCAAGCTGGAGGGGGACGAGGCCACCGGGGCCTCGATCGTCCGCCGAGCGCTGGCCGAGCCGGCCAGGCTGATCGCCCAGAACGCGGGGCACGAGGGCTCGGTCATCGTGGAGCGCCTCCGGAGCGAGAAGGCGGCCGTCGGGTTCAACGCGGCCACCGGCGAGTGGGGCGACATGCTGAAGGCCGGCGTCATCGACCCGGCCAAGGTGACCCGCTCCGCGCTCCAGAACGCGGCCTCCATCGCCGCCCTGGTGCTGACCACCGAGAGCGCCGTGGTGGAGAAGCCGGAGGAGGAAGAGCCGGCCGCGGCCGGCGGGCACGACCACATGCACTGAGGCCGCTCAGCCCATCAGGCAAGGATCAGAAGGGGGGCCTCCGGGCCCCCCTTCTGTCATGGGTGGGTGGCCCTGGCCACCTACGACCGGCGGATGCTCGATGCGGCCCGCCGGCTCCGCATCCCCCTGTTCAAGCTGTAGGCCGGCCCAGGATCTCCTCGACGGGGATGGTCAGGCCGGGGAGCAGGGGAGAGGTGAGGGTCCCGCCCCGTTCGACCACCTCCGGTGCCGCATACCGACCGCCCTCCAGGCGGTGGACTAGGATCCGGTGCTCGTCCAGGTCCACGAACCAGTACTCCGGGACGCCGTGGCGCTGGTAGACCTCGAGCTTGCGGGTCAGGTCCGTGCGCCTGGTGGAGGGCGAGGACACCTCCACCACCAGGTCCGGGGCGCCGCGGATGTAGCGCTCCTCGGCCCGGTCCAGATGCTCGCTGTTCACGAACAGGACGTCGGGCTCCACGACCGTGTCCTCGCTCAGATACACATCGAGAGGAGCGGGGTAGACCTTGCCTCCGTGCTCCTTGACCTGGAGCCAGATCCTCCCCAAGAGCTCGACGACGACCTCCTGGTGCCGTCGTTCCGGCGAGGGGGTCACGAACAGCTCCCCGTCGATGATCTCCCGGCGCAGGTCGTCGTCGGGGAACCGGTGGAGATCCTCGTAGGTGAGACCTGTGGTTCTGTGCTCGGTCGCCATCTGCCACCTCCCATGTGGCGGAAGCCTACCGAGAGGGTATGACATCCAAGCTGGGGGCTCCGGCAGCCGGCTACGGGGCCAGGGGGGGCTGTTGCCCGGAGTACGCCTCGGCGTGGGCCTGCAAGGCCTTCTTGGCGTCCTGAGCGTTGGCCTGGGGGACCTCCTGGTGGTCGACCTGGACCTCGGCGGCCCACACCCCCCGACCGTACGTGGCGGCCAGCAGGTACCCGGTGGCCCGGTCCATCAGCAGGTCGTTGACCGCGGTGTTCGGGAGGCCACCACCCGTCCTGGCCCAGTGCTTCCCGTTGTCGAACGACACGAACACGCCCACGTCGTTCCCCACGAACAACGTGGGCGGCGAGCGGCGGGGATCGACCGCCACCGCGTTCACCGGCGCGTCGGGGAGGGTGCCGGTCACGTCGGTCCACGTCTGCCCGTAGTCGGTGGTGAAGGAGAGGTGCCCGTGCCCGAACCCGCTGATGGCCACCCAGGCCTGGTTGGCGTGATGGGGATGGACGGCCACGTCCACCGGGTACCCCGGGGCGTTCCACCCGCCGGCCGACCACGTGGTCCCGCCGTCCGTGGTCACCCGCAGGCGGTCTCCCGGCACCACGGCCGTGTGGTACACGACGTCCGGGTTCGACTCCGCGGGCCCGATGGCGTCGGGGTTGGTGCCGGACGGGCCCATGGGCGTCCACAGGTCGCCCCGGTTCAGGGAGCGCCACAGCCGGTCGGTTCCGATGTACAGGCGGTCCGGACGGGCCAGGTCCATCGAGAACGCGGCCACGAAGCGCCGGGGCGTGGTCGGGGAGCTCCAGTCGGGGTGGGAGAGGCCGGTGAAGGTCATCCCGGCGTCCTCGGTCCGGCGGGGGGCCAGGCCGTTGCTGGTCACGTACAGGCGGTCCAGGTTGCGCGGGTCCACCGCGTTGCGCCCGCCGTCGCCGGTGCCGATGTCGTTCCACTCCAGGGAGCCGGTGTAGTGGGCCGTCCCGTTGTCCTGCATCCCGGCCAGGATCGAGCCGTCCTCGGCCAGGGTCCCGGAGATGGCATACACGAGCATCGTGGACAGATCCGTGTTCAGGCTCTCGAACGCCGGGAAGCCGGCGGCGCGGTACAGGCCGCCGTCCGTGCCGGCCAGGAGCCGGCCGGCGGCGTCGAACTCCAGCGCCGACACGTCGACGTGCAGGGTCTCCCCCTGGGTGAAGGTCTGCCCCGCGTCAACGCTCCGCCACGCGGTCAGGGCTCCCAGGTGGACCTCGGTGGGTGTGGTAGGGGACACGGCCAGGCTCAGGAAGGTGTCGGGGGTGGTGGGGATGTTCATCTCGGTCCACGAGGCCCCCCCGTCGGCGGAGGTCCAACCGCCCTGGAGGAACGCCGGCGAGGTGCCCTCGGCGTGGCCCATGACCGCGTACAGACGCTGAGGGTCCGACGGGGCGGAAGCCACGTCCACCCGCCCGGTCTGCGACATGGGGAGCCCGCCGCCCACCTGGGTCCAGCCCGAGCCGAGGACCGGCTTGCCCTTGGCGGTCATGAGGATGGCCGATCGGTACACGCCCTCCTCGTGCACCCCGGCGTACACGGCGCCTCCGGCGATCTCCACGTCCCACGCCCGGGCCCGGTCCAGCCATCGTTTCCAGGTCTTCCCGCCGTCGACCGAGGCGTACACGCCGCCCTGGCACGTGGCGGACTCCCAGGCCACCTGGGCGGCCAGGACCATGACATCGCGGGTGTGGGGATGGGGAGCGATCCGGTCGATGGTGCACCCGTCGAACATCGTGCCGCCCGCTTGGGACCAGGTCTGGCCGCCGTTCTCGGAGAGGTACAGGCCCAGCCCCAGGTACCCGCTCCACTCGACCTTCGATCCCGTCCCGGCGAAGACCCGCTCCGGATCGAACGGATCGATGGCCAGCGAGCCCACCTGCATGGTGGGCATGTGGTCGAACAGCGGCGCCCAGTGCTGGGCCCCGTCGGTGGTCTTCCACACCCCACCGCCGGGGCTGCCGACGTACATCGTGCCCGGGTGGGTGGGGTGGGCGGCCACGGCGACGATCCGTCCGGAGTGGGGGCCGCCACCCCGGCACCGTTCGGGCGGGTCGTCGATCAGCCAGGGCGCGCACATCGGGGCCGGGCCCAGGTTGGCCCATGCGCTGAGGGCCGTGGCGTCGATGGGAACGGAGCGATCGTCCCCCCGGTGACCCACGACCACCAGGTCCTTGGCCCGCCACACCGGCGTCATCCG
>DASWKD010000330.1:0-3110 GCA_036396815.1 Actinomycetota bacterium
TTCGTGGGCCGTTTGGAGGACAGGGTGGCGGTCATCACCGGTGCCGGCCGAGGCATCGGCCGGGCCACGGCGGTGCGGTTCGCCCAGGAAGGGGCGGCCGTGGTCGTGAACGACGTCGATCCGGAGCCCGCCGAGGAGACGGCCGGCCTGGTCAAGGAGGCCGGCGGCCAGGCCCTCGTCTCCACCGACGACACGGTGGACATGAGCCAGGCCACCGCCCTGATGTCCACAGCGGCCGAGGCCTTCGGCAAGGTGGACATCGTGGTCAACAACGCGGGTATCACCCGGGACAAGACGTTCCACAACCTCACCGACGACGTGTGGGACTTCGTCCTGGACGTGAACCTCAAGACCGCGTACCACACCACCCTGGCGGCCATGCCGTACCTGCGCGGCGCGGCGAAGAAGGAGATGTCGGAGCGGGGAGGGCCCGCCTATCATCGCAAGGTGACGTTCACCACGTCCGTCGCCGCATTGGTGGGCAACGCCGGGCAGGCGAACTACACGGCGGCCAAGGGCGCGATCGTGGCCCTGACGAAGACCCTGGCCCGCGAGCTCGGGCCATTCCACGTCAACGTGAACGCCGTGGCTCCCGGGTTCATCGAAACCCGACTGACGGCGGCCAAGCAGGAGGGCCAGGACATCGGCACGCCCGAGCAGGTCCGGGCCCTGGGCCTGATGCTGATCGCCCTCGGCTACTACGGCCAGCCCGAGGACGTGGCCAACGCCCACCTGTTCCTGGCCAGCCAGGAGGCGGACTACGTCTCCGGAGTGGTCCTACCCGTCGCCGGCGCCCAGCTGGGGGTGTAGGCGATGCCCCTCAACGCCTCGCTGGTCGGCAAGGAGTACCCAGGCGTGACCTACGAGGTGGGCCGGGAGAAGATCCGCGAGTTCGCCATCGCCGTCGGGGAGACCTCGGACATCTACCTGGACCCCGACGCCGCGAAGCAGGCCGGCCACCCCGAGCAGGTCGCCCCGCTGACCTTCGCCACCGTCCTGCACCTGAAGTCCGGGCCCCAGGTGATCGCGGATCCCGACCTGGGCCTGAACTACGCCCTGGTGGTGCACGGCACCCAGGAGTTCGCGTACCGGCGGCCGATCTACGCCGGGGACGTCCTGACCGCCACCCCGAGGATCGCGGACATCACCGCCAAGGGCCCACACGAGTTCCTGACCATCGAGACCCCGATGACCGACCCCGACGGCGAGGTCGTGGTCGTGGCCCGGGCCACGCTCATCTCCCGGGGGACGGCTGCCTGATGGCCCTCGACTTCGGTGCCGTAAAGGTCGGCGACGAGCTCCCCGAGCGCTCGAACCGCGTGGACCGGGCCCAGCTGGTGATGTACGCGGGCGCCTCCGGCGACTTCAACCCCATCCACTGGAACGAAGAGTTCGCCAGGATGGTCGGCCTCCCCGGCGTGATCTCCCACGGGATGTTCACCATGGCCCTGGTGACCCGGATGCTCGCCGACTGGGTGGGGGACGTGGCCCCCGTGCGGAGCGTCTCGGTTCAGTTCCGCAAGGAGGTCCTGCCCGAGGAGACGGTCGTGGCCAGGGGGCGGGTGGTGGAGAAGGACGATGCCTCCCGGACCGTGACGGTGGAGCTGTGGGCCGAGCTGACCCGGGACGGCGAGATCCTCAAGCCCATCAAGAACGGGCGGGCCGTCCTGACCCTTCCCTGAGCGTAACCTGGTGCCGGAAGCGGCGGTCTAAGGGAGCGGTGCCATGGTGAGTGCCGAGCTCATCGAGGCGTGCCGCCGGGGCGACCCGGGCGCGTTCGAGGAGCTGGTGGAGCGGACCCGGGGCCGGGTGTACTCGCTGGCTTTCCGGCTGGTCCGGGATCCGCACGAGGCCGAAGACGTGTCCCAGGAGGCCTACGTCCGGGTGTTCCGGGGCCTCCCGGGTTTCCGGCAGGAGGCCAGGTTCGAGACCTGGCTCCACCGGGTGGTCACGAACACGGCCTTCACCCACCTGAAGCGCCGCGGTCGGTTCGGGGACGTCCTGGCCGAGGGTCAGGTGGACGCGGCCGAGCGAGTGGCCGATCCGGATGCCCCGATGGAGCAGGCCCTGGATCGGGACGAGTTGAAGCGGGCGCTGGACGGTCTCTCGCCGGGCCTGCGGGTGGTGACGGTGCTGAAAGACGTGTACGGGCTGCCGGTGCGGGACATCGCGGCCGAGATCGGGATCTCGGAGGCGGCGGTGAAGGTCCGGCTGCATCGGGCCCGCAAGAAGCTGAAGGAAGCGCTGTGGACGAAGAGCTGATGTTCGAGGATGTCGGGGACGTGGAGCTGGCCGCGGCGCTCAGCGCCCTGCGGGCCGAGGAGGTTCCGGCCCCGGATGGGTTCGCCGGCCGCCTGGCCGCCGGGCTGACCCGGGAACTCCGGTGGCGTCGCCCCGTGCGGCGCGCGGTCCACGATCCCCGAACCAGGTACGCGGCCCTCTCGCTGGGCGGCGCGATCCTGGGGGCCGCTGCGGTGGCCTTGCTGTGGCGGCGGAACGTGCGCCGGCAGGCCGTGGCCTGAGTCAGGCCAGGTCGTCCAGGCCGGCGATCGTGGAGCGGAGGTCAGGGAAGTCTCCCTGGTCGTCCTCGAGGTCCGCGTCGGTCAGGCCGACCCACTCGTCGCCCGGGGTCGCCTCGGTCTGGGGGGCGGTCCACGCAGGAGCGGGGTCGGTGTCCTCGACGGGATCCGGTCCCATCACGCCGGCCGCGTGCTCCGTGCGGGTCTCGGCCTCCTGGATGGCTCGGCCAAGGATCTCGTGCTGTCGCTCGGCCAGGCGAGCCGCCGCTTCCTCGACCAGCTCGGCGCTCTCCCGGGCCACCCGGGCCAGACCGGTCTCCATCCGATCGCGCAGCATCTCCAGGGCCGCATCGGTCCGGGCCGCGGTGTCGGCCGCCGACCTGGACACCTGCTCAGCGGCGGCGGTACTCCGCGCGGCCTGCTCCCGCATGATCCGCTCCAGGCGGTCGACCTCGGCGGTCACCGAGCCCTGGATGTCGCGGACCAGCTCCTCGTCTTGGGTCTTGGACCGGGTGTGCATGGCCGCGAACCCCTGACGGAGGCGTTCGCCGACGCGGGTCAGCCCCTCGCTGGTCCGCTGGGTGAACGCGG
>DASWKD010000331.1:0-3663 GCA_036396815.1 Actinomycetota bacterium
CAGCGAGACCCACGTCGCCACCCGTTCGGGCATGACCATCGGCTCGCCGGCCACCATCGATCCGGCCAGGAGGAGCACGGCTCCCACCGCCATGGCCACAGCGTTCATGCTGACCGGGTCCATCTTGGGCAGGCGGTGGGCCAGGATGGCGGCCTGAGCGAAGCACAGCACGGCCCCCAGCGTGGCCAGGAGCGACAGCAACGGTACCGATCCCTCGGCCGAGGCGCCCGAGATGACCGCCACGCCGGCCACCGCTATCACGCTGCCCAGCACGCCGTCCAGGCGGAGCCGCTCCTGCCGCTCGGCCACGGCCAGCAGCAGCGTGGCCAGGGGCACCAGAGCCAACAGGGTCTGCCCCAGCCCGGCGTGGATCCGGACCAGGGCGTAGTAGGCGAACGCGAACGAGCCCGCGAAGGAGAGGGCCCCGTACAGGGCGGCCCCGCCCAGGGCCCGGCCTCGGGGGAGGGGACGCCGGAGGACGGCCACCATGGCCAGCAGGATCACCGCGGCCATCGCGAACCGGAGGCCCGCACCCCACAGGGGAGCCAGCTCACGGTTGCTGAACCGGGCGGCCACCGCGTTCCCCCCGGCCAGCACGGCCGCCGCCAGGAACGCGGCCAGCACCACTCCCTCCCTCCGCTCGGCCACCGGCCGATGCTACTGCGCGACAGCTTGGCAGGCGAGCGCCAAGCGCGGGCTCCACGTCTTAGGGCAGGTGCACAAAGGGGATGTGGCGGGCGGCGACGAACATGGGGGCGATGCGCACACGATCCCCGGCCGTGCTGGTGGCCGCGATGCTGGCGGCGGTGGGCGCGGTGCCCGCAGCCGGTCAGGAACCCGGGTGGACCAGCCTGGATCCCCGGATCCGCCCGCCGGGGCAGTCGGCGGCGGCCATGGCCTACGACGAAGCTCGCCACCAGATGGTCCTGTTCCCCGGTTACGACGCCGCCGGGAAGCAGGGCGGGACCTGGCTCCGGGAGGACGGGGAGTGGCGGAGGGTCCCGCTCGACCAGGAGCCGGAGCCCCGGTACGCCGCGGGGATGGCCTACGACGCCGCCCGGCAGGTGGTGGTCATGTTCGGCGGGTACGGAGCCAACCCCCAGGGCGGACCCGCGCTGGCCCTCGGAGACACCTGGACCTGGGACGGGGAGCGCTGGGAGCGCCTGGAGCCCGCCACGGTGCCCCCTCCGCGCGCCTACGGGCACCTGGCTTACGACCGGACCCGGGAGGAGCTCGTCCTGTTCGGGGGCATCGGCATCGCCGAGGACGGCACCCCGTACACGCGGCTCGACGACACCTGGACGTGGGACGGCCAGGACTGGTCGCGGCGGGAGACGCCGGTGGCCCCCTCGCCCCGCACCGGTGCGGGCATCGCCTTCGACGAGGCCCGCGGAGAGACCGTGCTGTTCGGCGGGGCGGGGGAGGGCTCGCCCAACCAGTGCACGGCCAACGTCCTGAACGTGTGCGTCGACCTGGACGGCCAGGGCGGAGACCCCGGCGACCTGAACGACACCTGGGTGTGGGACGGCTCGTCGTGGGCCCGGCGAGAGCCGTCGGTCTCGCCGCCGGTGCGCGGGAACATGGGCATGGCCTATGACCCGCTGCGCCAGCGGGTGGTGGTGTTCGGCGGGGTGAGCAGCCAGTTCATGCCCCACGACACCTGGGTATGGGACGGGACAACGTGGACCGACGTCACCCCGGCCTCCCAGCCCGAAGCCCGGTTCAGCCCGGCCGCCGCGTTCGACCCGGAGGTGGGCCAGGTGGTCCTGTACGGTGGCCACCGCATCACCTACCTGGCCGCCGACACGTGGGGCTGGGACGGCGCGTCGTGGTCGTCCCTGGAGATCCCCACGCCCTTGCCCCGGATCGGAGGGGCCATGGCCTACGACCCGGTCCGGCGGGTGCCCATGCTGTTCGGCGGGATCGCCGACCCCACGTTCGGTGACACCTGGACCTACGACGACGGCTGGCGGCGGGAGGATCTCACGCCGGCGCCGCCGGGCCGCTCGTACGCGGCCATGGCCACGGACACGGCCCGGAACCAGGTGGTCCTGTTCGGGGGCCTGAGCGAGAGCTTCAACGACCTGGGGGACACCTGGGTGTGGGATGGAACGGCCTGGCACGACCGAACCCCGGCCCTGCCGTCCCTGTCACCGCCAGCCCGGCAGTCCACGGCCATGGCCTTCGACGCCGCCCGGGGGGAGATCGTCCTGTTCGGCGGGTGGCACAGCGACCGGGACGTGCTCCTCGGCGACACGTGGACGTGGAACGGCTCTTCGTGGCAGCTCGAAGTCACCCTGACGGCCCCACCGGCCCTGCGCAGCCATCGCATGGCCTACGACGCCGCCCGCCAAGAGGTGGTCCTGTACGGCGGCCTGGACGACGGGAACCAGATCCGGGGGGAGACGTGGATCTGGGACGGGACCGCCTGGGCCCAGGAGACCCCGGCCGCCTCGCCACCCGTGGCCGCCGCCCAGTCGATGGTCTACGACGCCGCCGCCGGCAAGGTCCTGATGTTCGGAGGGCTCGGTCACCAGCAGACCGGCGTGTGGGCCTGGGACGGCTCCACCTGGGCCGAGGTGCCCATCCCGCCGGGCCCGTCCCGCCGGTCCTACGCCATGATGGCCAACGTTCCCGAGCTGGGCGGCAGCATCCTGTTCGGGGGACTCAGCCAGGGCTACCGCGACGACACCTGGCTCCTCCGCCTCCCGGCCTAGCATCGCCGGGATCTCGCCGGAACCGCCGTCGGGCTTCCCCCAGCTGATATCCGGTCGGATATGGTAGGCCGATATCTGTTCGGATATACTCTGAGCATGAGCACCTGGGCCGGGAACCTGATCTGGCTTGCTCGTGACAAGGCCGGCCTGTCCCAGCGGGAGCTGGCCGAGCGAGCCGGCACCTCGCAGCCGACCATCGCCGCGTACGAGGCTGGCCGCAAGGAGCCGGCCTTCTCCACCCTGGTTCGGATCATCCGGGCCGCCGGCCTCGACCTCCGCACGCGGCTCGTGCCCTATGACGACCACGACGACGAGCTTCGGAGATTCGAGGCCAGCCTGCCCAAGGAAGTGGTCGAGCGGTCGCGCCGCCTGGACCGGGAGCTGATCGAGAAGGCTCGCCGCGCCCGGCGCGTGTCCTAGTGGCCGAGCCGGAGCAATCTCGATGCTCCCCGGATCCTCCTGGCCCTGGCCGACAAGGACCAAGACCACCTCCGGATCCTCCGCCGGTTCCTGCGAGAGGGAACCTAGCCTGCCGTGACCGGTTGCGGGACGAGCGGCATGTCCGCGTAGGCCACGACGTGCTGGCCCCAGGACTGTCCCGCTCCAGCCACGGCGTGGAACCGGTAGTCACCCGGCTGCCCGGCCACCACCACGCCACCGACCGGCGGCGCACTCGGGCCCTCGATGCGCGACACGTTGGCCGCGGCCAGTCCGCCGATCCGGCCCCCCAGGAAGACGAACATGCACGTGGTGGTGTTCGCGAACGAACGGCTCACCGACCCGTCGGCGAACACGGCTGCGTCGGCCTCGGCGCGCTGCACAGCGACCGCGTGATCGAAGTCCCTGCCCCAGGCGATCCCGGCGGACGTCCCCTGCTCCACGTCCAGGACCTCGAGGCCGCTGCCCTCGAGCGACACGAAGGGGAGATCGAAATGCCCAGGACGGA
>DASWKD010000332.1:0-1631 GCA_036396815.1 Actinomycetota bacterium
TGGCCCACGCCGTTGACAACCTCCAGGAGGTGCTGTCATGAACACCCGGACATCGCCGATGATGATCACGTCCCTGGTGGTCCTGGTGGCCGGCCTGGTGGTCGGGTTCCTCGGGGTCGGCTCGGCCGTATCCTCGTACCAGCGGGAGCAGGGGCTGAAGGAGTACAGCCAGGCCTTCACCCGAGGCACGTACGTGAGCGAGGTGGGCGTGAAGGCCGGAGAAGCGGCCTCGAAGCTCGCTTCCTTCGACGATCAGCGCACCGAGGTCTTCCGGGATGCCATGCGGGCGTTCCTCGGGTCCAACGTGGCTCGGTACAACGATCTGGTCAACAAGCAGAACGCCCTGGCCCGGAAGGGGAACGGTCTCATGGCCGAGCTCTCGATGCTTGTCGACGCCCTGGCGAAGGAGTAACGGCTCGCCGATACTCGGCCCGTGGCAGAGGTTCGATGCCCGGTGGTCGTGGGCCGGGACCGGGAGCTGGAGCTCCTGGCCCGGCGGCTGGAGGAGGCCCGTGACGGGTCCGGTGGCCTGCTGTTCCTGGTGGGCGAGGCCGGGATCGGCAAGTCCCGGCTGACCCGGGAGGTCGAGGCCAGGGCCCGCGACGCCGGCATGCGCGTCCTCCGCGGCCGGGCGGTTCCCGAACCGGCGCCGTACCGGGCCCTGGTCGAGGCCTTCCACGGCGCGGTTCGGCAGGAGGGCCCGCCGGATGCGCCCGAGCTCCGGCCGTTCCGGGTCCCGCTGTCCCGTCTGATCCCGGAATGGCGGAGGGACCAGGACCACGATCCCTCCGAGACCTCCGGCGTCCTCATCCAGGAGGCCATCCTCCGCCTGCTCCTTTCCCTGGCCGGCAACCGCGGCCTGCTCCTGGTTCTGGAGGACCTGCATTGGGCGGAGGGCGACACCCTGGCCGCCCTCGACTACCTGAGCGATCACCTGGCGGACTCCTCGATCATGTGCCTGGCCACGCTGCGTCCGGAGGAGAGCGGGGGGGCGGCCTCCGCGGCGGGGACCATGGTCGACCGGAGGGCCGCCGAGCGGATCGTGCTGGACCGGTTGTCCGCGGCCGAGGTCCGGGGCATGACCCGGGCCTGCCTCGACGGGCTGCTCATCGAGCCGCCGCCGGCCGGTGCCCTGGACGAGCGGGGCGAGGGCGTCCCGTTCGTGATCGAAGAGATGCTGTCGGCCTACGTGGCCGCGGGAGGGGACCAGGAGGCCTGGGCCCGGGCCGTGCCCCCCTCCTTCCGGGAACTGGTCCGGGCCCGGCTGTCCCAAGCGCCGGAGGAGGCCCGGAGCGTGGTCTCCGCGGCGGCCGTCCTGGGCAGGACCTTCGACTGGTCCCTGCTGGCCGCGATCACCGACCTCGAGGAGCGAGCGGTCCTGGAGGGCCTCCGGGCCGGCGTCGAGGCTCAGCTGATCGAGGCTGCCGGCTCCGGAGCGCAGACCCTGTTCGGGTTCCGCCACGCCCTGATGCGCGAGGCCGTGCTGGCCGAGCTCCTGCCGCCGGAGCACGGTCGCCTGGCCCTCCGAGCGGCCGATGAGGTCGAACGGCGGTTCCCCGGCGTGCCGGGGGAGTGGTGCGAGCGAGCGGCCGGGCTTCGGGAAACGGGCGGCGACGCCCTCGGTGCTGCTC